>DBDD01000245.1 GCA_002293365.1 Christensenella sp. UBA941
AAAGCTATCTTCCATTTGCGTCCAGTGTGCGGTAGAGAAGTTCGGGTTTGGTTTCTGCGTCCCATGATGCCTCCATTCCCTACGATTACGGCACCATGTTACCATAACCGCGATGCTTATTCAAATGTTTTTAGCCCTAAATAGTGGTCTTTTATAGCGTCATCAAGCGTTTTTCCGCTGTCATTAAATCTTATCTTTACGGGTGTCGCGCCGCACAGAAAGCAATAAGGATTTTTTATCTGCTCTAGGTATCGGAGCATCCGCTTAACAATAGGAAGTGACGTATCAATTTTAATTTTCTTTATATCGACCAGCGTGCTTCTGTCGATGCCGCTTATATCTACTTTGCTCATTTCGGCGAGCTCCATAACACTAGGCATATGAAATCCTCCTTTGCGAATTATGTCTAAAAAAGCATATGAGAATCTGCTTGTACGGTATTCAAGGATTGAGAAGTGCGCCGAGGATGACGCGACTCGATAGGTTTTGGATACATTTTCGTCTTTCTCTGTGCGTGTGAAACTGTGATGATGTGCCATTGTGGATGCCCTTTGGATAGGGTTTCGATACGCCCATCCGCCGATTTGTACCACTATTATATGAGCGGCAAGGCCGGAAAGATAGGCGTGCAGAAGAAAATAGAAGATTTCAGAATATTTCAGAAACCGAGAACCTCTTACAGATATTGGTGAGAGGAGCGGCTCGTTAACCGCCAAGTTTTGTATATGGAATAATAGCATATAATTCTGGGAGATGTGTGTTTGGGGGAAAATAGGAGAAACCGTGAGACCCCAAGAGAAAGCAGGAGAATCTAGGAGAATCTGGGAAAAATCAGGAGAAAGTGTGAGAACTCTGAGGATCGCAAAATCCGATGTCGGCGTATTGACGGCGCATGTGTATACGGCAGGCTGTGGAAAAGTCATAGTCGTATGCTCGCGCGGCCGTATCGTATTTACATGAAAATGATGATATACTGATAAAAATCCAACCTCTAAGGATGTGTAAGTGATATTGTGAACGAGGGACGATCGGTGATAGCGCAGAAGCACAACGCGGAGATGATGCGCGACTATAACCTAAAGCTGTTAGTCAACCTAATCCGCACGGAAAAGACGATCTCGCGAGCAATGCTCGCCCGTGCGAGCAACATGAGCGCAACGACCATTGGACGCATTGTAGGCGATCTTATTGAGGGCGGGCTCGATGAAAAAACGCGCGCCCGCATAGATGGTATCGGCGTGACGCTCCCCGGCGTGGTGGATTCGCTGGAGGGAAGCGTGCTGTTTTCTCCGCAGTTTCACTGGGCGAACGTACCCTTAAAGGTCATGCTGCAAGAGACATTCCATCACAATGTTATGATCTAAAACAACGTAAAGGGCGCGGCGCTGGCGGAATGTCTCTTTGGCGTCGCACAGAAGAACCACGATTTTCTCGTCATGAACCTCGGCAGCGGCATTGGCTCCGCTATAGTAAACAACGGCAAGCTCCTTAGAGGGAGCAACAACATTATCGGCGAAATCGGCCACATCGTGATCGATCCGAACGGTTACCCGTGCGATTGCGGAAGAAAGGGCTGTCTACAGGCGCTCCATTGTATCAATGGCCTCGAACGGCGCGCGGGAATGCCTTTTGCCGAGATGGTAACGCTGGCGCAAAGAAAAGACGCCGGATGCAGAGCGTTGCTCGAACAAACTGCCGATGTGCTGGCGATGTGGATCGCAAACATGGCAAATCTGTACAACGCGCCTCTAGCGGTAGTCTACGGTCAGATGCTCGACGAATGGGGCGAGATGTTTCCGTTACTGGAGGAAAAGATCGGGCGGTACATTTGGACGCCTGTAAAAGGCAACTTTGCTATCAAGGAGTCGCAAATCCCGCGCGATAAGCTGCCCGTTATAGCGGCGGCGTCGGTGGTGCTCACGGATGCGCTTATATCCAACATCGATATTGCGCAAACGCAATGATACAGCGAATAAACTATATAGAAACGTTTATCATAGATAACAGATAGGCATTGAGCGAATTAATGCCTATCTGTTAGTAGTAGTAAATAGGATTGTAATTTGTACCGTCGCCCACGTAGGCCGAAACGCCCGCCGCCGCGTACGCCGCCGCATAGGTAGGATCCATAAGCACCCAACTCTCGCCATTGAAGCGAATCGCGTTTACAAATCCTTTTCCGTCGACATGTACGTCGATCCAAGCGTGATATGCCGAACCGGAATAGCCTATAACCAGCCTTGTCGAAATGCCTTGCGAACGTAGCATTGCCGCGGCTGTGGCCGCGTAATCAAAGCATATTCCTTTTCCCCGGGCCAAGGTTTGATCAACATCGGGCAAATAACCCGTCATCTGCCCTAAACTCGCGCGCTTTGCCTTGTCGGTATCGTAGGCGATATTCGCTACAATATGGTTATAGATATTTTCGACGGCTTTAAATACGTCGGTCGCATTCGCCGTAAGCTGTTCGGCAAGCCGTACCGCCTGACTGCTTGCGCCGAAGCTCACATATTGGTTTGGATAGAGATACATGCGGAATTCATTGGCGACATTCGCGTTAAACGAGTCCGTGAATATTATAGCGTAACGGTCGCCCGTTATATTTTCGTTGATGCTTAGTTCGTACGTCCCGCTGCCGCCGGAGAGAGGGATGACATCGTATCCGCCGCGGACAAGATCGTACACGTAGTCGCCGGAGCGCTCGCCTGTTTTTCTCAGGATAAGCTTAACTTTATCATTGCCGCCGGTGTAATGGGCGACGATATAGCCTTCGGAGCGATTGGATATATCGATATCAATTTCTTTGACATCCTTTCCGAGAACCTCATGCCCGGGATGCTGCGGCGAGAGCACCTTCTTGGCGTTATTCCAAGAACCGCCGCTCTGGCTGGCGGCGACGTTCATACCGGCCGGAGCGCTTTGGCTGTTAGGAACGCTTTGGCTAGCCGGCGTGCTTTTGTTTGCGGGGATGCTTTGAGCGGTCGGCGTGCTTTCAGGGATTATCTCGTTTAGGACGCCGCAGCTAATAATAAACGGCACAAAAAAAACAGAGAGGCCCAAGCCAAGTACGATTCGCTTTGCGCCGCTCGTGAGCGAGATGGAATGTATTCCCGCTTTCAAGCTGTTGCCGACCAGGCTGGATACCTCGCCTTCTTGCCGCCCATGGCGGCGGAATATGTCCGATGCGCGCATTCTATAGATCTCAGTATACCTAATATTGCCTTTCTTGTAAATGGCTGTTTAATGGCCCATTTAGGGCCATTTATTAGAAGTATCTTTAACCAACTACAATAACTATTCGCTTTCCGGCATGCCCTTTGATAAGTTGTCGATAAAGGGCGACGGATCTACCGCTTTTCCCTTTTGATAAAACTCAAAGTGAAGATGCGGCTCGTCCTCGATTTCGCTGATAGCGCTTCTTCCGACTCTTCCGATCGTTTCGCCTGCGTTTACGGCCTGGCCTTTTTCGAGGCCGCCGTCGTCGACGAGATTGGCATATACGCTCATGCGGTCGCTATCATGAACGATTACGATTTTGTACCCGAGCATCGGGTCTTTTCCAACGGACTCCACTTTGCCGCCGAGCACGGCTTTGACCTGTGCGCCTTCCTGAGCGGCGATATCTATGCCGGGATGCGTCGTCCATTGTTTTAGCGTCTTGTTATAGATTAAGCTTTCGTCTGCGAAATTTACGCTTAGCGCGCCGTTAACAGGAGCGGCAAACGTTAGCGTTGCAGAGGCTTCTTGTTTTGGCGTAGCGCTGGGTTCGGCGTTGGCGGTATCCAAAGTTTCCTCGCCTTGCGCGATAGCGGCAACGTCCTCTTCGGGTTCGGCGGAGGGCTCTGGCGAAGGACTCGGCGAAGGAGTTGGCGTTGGCGAAGGCGTAGGAGCAAAGCTGATCGTGGGCGTTGGGCGGGCATTGACGATTTCGTCGAGCTCAGTTTGATTATCAACGAGATTTGGCCAATCGGTATCGGTTTGAATCTGTTGCGGCGGAGTTTCGCCGCCGTTACCCGAGAGGGTTAAAAAGGCGGTTACTCCTACGATGCCCAAGCAAACCAACAGAACTACATAGAATCCCTGGCGCTCCAAGAACCGGGCGATTCTTACCTTTATAGGCGCTTTGTCCGAAATCTTGCGCGGCTTGTGCGCGTTCTTATTTATCTGATATGCCATAAATAATTTCACCTCGGCCCTATTGTTTCCAATAATGCCAAGTTTATACTATTTTATAATGGCTAACTTACATGCGCTTCGGAATGTCGTTTGAATAAGTCAATACACCATATAAATGCGTTACGAGAAACACGCTAATGCATACTAGCGGACACAATATCGTCAAGTTTGTCTATGCGGCGATCTAAACGAAGTATTTCTCCTTTGAAAAGCCCCTCGTGGACGTGGGTGCGCAAATCCTTAATGTCATTTCGGATGCTTTTTTGTCCGGCTTCCAGCTTTTGTACTCTATCTTCCAGCTTCTGCTGCCCGGCCTCTAGCTTCTGCTGCCCGGCCTCTAGCTTCTGCTGCCCGGCTTCCAGCTTCTGCTGCCCGGCTTCCAGCTTCTGCTGCCTGGCCTCTAGCTTCTGCTGCCCGGCCTCTAG
>DBDD01000250.1:0-3101 GCA_002293365.1 Christensenella sp. UBA941
GGCGTTTGGTTTGGGACGGGCTCGGTAAAGGAAGCGGCGGGGGAGGACGGCCTTTCGCATTTTTTGGAACACATGCTGTTTAAAGGCACCGCCAGCCGCAGCGCCGCGGATATCGCTTCGGAGATGGATGGGCTGGGCGCGCAGCTGAACGCGTTTACATCGAAAGAATGCACTTGCTATTATGTGAAGGCGATGGACGAGCATATAGACCGGGCTGTTGACGTATTATCCGACCTCGTCTATAATTCCACGTTTTCGCCGGAAGAAATCGAAAAGGAGAAGGGCGTAGTCGTAGAAGAAATCCTAATGATCGAGGATACGCCCGAAGACTTGGCGCACGAGCTGCTTTCGCAGACGTATTATGCGCCGCATCCGCTTTCAAGGCCGATTTTGGGTACTCAGGATAGCGTGCGCGCTTTCACGCGCGACGATCTTTTAGGCTATACGAAGAAGCACTACACCGCGCGCAATATGGTTATAGCGGCGGCGGGCAATATCTCCGAAGCGCGCCTTACAGAACTGACTGAGCGTTTTTTCGCGAACGCGCCTTCTGGACAAGCGGAATATCAACCAGAGCCGTTTGATGCTTTGGGGAAACGCTTTGAAGCGCGAGAGAAGGATATCGAACAGGCGCATATTTGCTTGGGTTTTCCAGCGTTTCCGCGCGACCACGACCTACTGTATCCGCTGTTCGTGCTGAACAACGCCTTGGGGGGGACAATGAGCTCGCGTCTCTTCCAAAAAATACGCGAGGAAAAGGGACTAGCATATTCCGTCTACACGTTTCCGGTATCGTATTCGAACTGCGGCATGTTCGGCGTCTATGCCGGCAGCGGTTCCGCGCAGGCGCCCGAGGTTATAAAGCTTACACTCGAAGAAATCGAAAGCGTCAAGAAAACGGGCTTGACGGACGAGGAATTCGCGCGCAGCAAGGAGCAGCTTAAGGGCAGCTATATACTGGGGCAGGAAAGCACATCCGGTCGTATGAACTCGATAGGCAAGTCGAAGCTTTTGCTCGACCGCGTGGATTCGGAAGAAACCGTACTCGAAAAGATAAACCGCGTCACGCCGGATGACGTTCGTTCGATTATGCCGACGGTACTGGATATTTCCAGGATGACCGTCGCGCTCGTAGGGCGGATAAACGCGTTGAAGAGCGAAATTGATTTTATTATAGGGTAGACGCTGAAAACCTTAGGGGCTACAAAACCGATAACCTGTAGGGGCGAACTGTGTTCGCCCGCGATTAACATGAATGTCCGGGTTTTGGGTCACGGGCGAACACAGTTCGCCCCTACAAGATTAGTCAATTAATCAATGTTTATATAAATAACGAGACCGGTGAGGTAGGGGAGGCAACCAATGGATATTCTAACAACGATCTTCGAGCGTCAAAAGGCGTTCGACGACGATTTGATACAGCGCAGGAATTTAGGGCATATCACGCGCGAGGAGTGGCTTCAAAAGGAGACGCTTGCGATTATGGACGAGCTTTCGGAGCTTATAAACGAAGTGAATTACAAGTGGTGGAAGAACCCCAAGCCGCTTGACGAAGCCGCGATAAAAGAGGAATTGATCGATATCCTGCACTTTTGGGCCAGCATGTGCTCGAAAATGGGTATGAGCGCACAGGATGTGCTGGATATCTACATGGCGAAGAATCAGGAAAATTTTAACCGGCAAGAGGGTAAATCTGCAAAAAGCGGCTACGAATCAGAGAAAACTGTAAAATAGATGAGAAAATGTATTTTAGATGAAGAAAGAAATTGCATGGAATGCGGCCGCTGCGATTATTGCGACCTCGACCCTGAAAAAATCTGCGATAACTGCTGCAAATGCATTGAAAAGGACGCAGACTATTCGTCGGTCATGATCGAGCGGATCGTGCCGAAAATAAAGAAAGAGGTATCGCCCAATTTTTCGGGAACGCGCATTGCACGACCACATAATACAGCAAGAAGAGACTAATTAATCCTCCCTCAATTTCACAGCCTTTGCGGCGCGGCGGCGGTTTTCGTCCGTAATAGCGGCGTAGTGCCGTTTTGTCGTATTTACGTCTTTGTGGCCGAGCACGTCCGCGACGAGGTAGATATCGCCGGTTTCTTGGTAGAGCATAGTGCCGTAGGTGCTGCGAAGCTTGTGCGGGGAGATGTTTTTTAGGGGGGTAACGGCCGAGGTGTATTTCTTGACTAGGTTTTGTACGGCGCGCGTAGTGATGCGTTTGCCCTGAATCGACAGGAACAACGCCTTTTCGTGGCCGGAAAGGGGAGTTAACTTGATGCGCTGATCTAAGTAGAGTTTCAAAGCTTGGGCGACTTCTTCGCTGAAATACAATACCATGTCTTCTCCACCCTTACGCGTAATTCGAAAGCCGTTGGAATCAAAATCGAAGTCATCGGTATCCAAACCTACCAACTCGCTTACACGAATACCCGTTCCTAAACAAAGAGAAAACAAAGCCGCATCTCGAATGCGAGTACGCTCGTGGTATTGCTTTTGCTTTTCGGTCAATGTATGGCCGGAATCAACAGCGTCCAACAAATCAGCCACTTCATTGGCTTCAAGGCGTAATATTGGCTTCTGATGAAGCTTTGGCGTCTCAACCAAATCCGAAATGTTATTTTTCACCATACCACGGCGATGTAAGTATTTAAGCAGCGAACGCAATGCGCTAAGCTTACGAGCCTTGGCTTTTTCGCGATTTATCATTTCGCGTGTTTCGGGCTCGGTCTCGATATCCGTTTCGACATTTGTCTTTATCTTTGTATATAAACCGACATGCTCTAAAAAAAGCTCTATATCGAGCGGCGTAAGCGAATCCATATCTTCAAGCGTGAATGAATTTAGCTCTATTCCTTTGAACCGGTCAATTTCTTGCGATGCAAAGTTGAAAAAAGTCCTTAAATCGACCGCATAACCATGCCTTGTTAACGCTGATGTCGTACTTTCGATGCCTCGAAAAAAAACGCCACAAAATTGGGGAAGCTCACTGACGATCTCCCGAAGCATTCGAATGTAATCCTGTTCGCGCTTTTGTGCGTATTTCATGTGGTCTCTTTCACGGATCAACTATTCGTTAAAGGCATGTTTAACGAATAGTT
>DBDD01000250.1:3122-16516 GCA_002293365.1 Christensenella sp. UBA941
GTAATAGCGCCTCTGGCCAGCGCATCGCAGCGATTGTTGTAATCGTTGTCGGCATGGCCGGGAACCTTTACAAGCGTCAAGGAATGAACCTCGCTCAATTCGAGCAGCTTTTCCCAAAGATCGCGATTTAGTACAGGCTCTTTTTTCGAGGTAACCCAGCCATTGCGCTGCCACGCTTGCAGCCAATGTTTATTAAACGCGTCGCACAGATAAGCGCTGTCCGTATAGAGCTTTACGCCACAGGGCTCCGTTAAGGCGCTTAGCGCTTCGATCGCGGCCATGAGCTCCATACGGTTGTTCGTCGTAGCGTCCGCATAGCCTGAAAGCTCTTTTTTATGGCCTTTGTACATTAAAATCGCGCCCCAGCCGCCGGGGCCCGGATTACCGGAACACGCGCCATCAGTATAGATTTCAATTTGCTTCATCATTGTTAAATAATTAACTAATAGGTGAGGGAACGGGATTTTTCAGCGGCTGCGCTAACGGCCTCGATAAGTGCAGCACGTACGCCGTGCCTTTCCAGCGCGTAGATGCCTTCGATCGTGCTGCCGGCCGGAGAGCAAACAGCGTCCTTTAGCGCTCCGGGGTGCGCGCCCGTTTCGAGCACCATTTTTGCCGCCCCCAGAACTGTTTGAGCCGCCAATACGTACGCGTCCGCGCGCGTGAGCCCTTGGCGCACTCCCCCATCGGCCAGAGCCTCGATAATTAAGTATACATACGCGGGGCCGCTTCCAGAAAGCCCTGTGGCCGCGTCTATTTTCGCTTCGGGAAGAATACGGACGCGTCCAAGCTGTTCGAATAGAGAAATTGCTGTTGTAAGCGTTTCACCGCTCAGGGTGTGCTCTTTCGCGAGGACGATCATTCCATCGCCTATCATGGCGGGCGTATTGGGCATAACGCGCAAAAGCGGGCAATCGTCACTTATGAACTCTCGGAGCTGCTCGCTAGTCCAACCAAGCACGATTGACAAGAGCGCTTTGCCTTCCGTAAACTTCCAGCCCACCTCGGACAGAACTTCGCCGCAAACGTCGGGTTTGACGGCTAAAACTACCAAATCGGCGTTTTCCACGACGTCGGCGTTGGATTCCGCCATGCGTATGCCAGTTTCCTCACAAGTTTTATTCAACGAATCAGCGGAGATGTCGAACGCTATAATGTTTTGCGGAACGATCCAACCGTTTGCGAGAATGCGCTTTAGGATAGCCTTGGCCATATTGCCCATTCCTATAAAGCCTAAAATCCTATCGCTCACTGTGTACCCTCCAATTTGATATGTTTAGTTAATAATAACATAACCGCGCTTATTTGTGCATATAAAAATGGGCTGATGAGGAAACATCAGCCCAGCGTCCTGGTCGTAATGTCTTTAAGGCGTTACGCTTGGCTCCACGGGCGTCCCAGGGCTCGCGTCGGGTAAATCCGGGCTAAAGCTTGGCTCAGCTGGTATCGGAGTCGGTGCGATCGTCGGAGCCAAGGTTGGAGCCATCGTCGGCGTTGCCGTCGGAGTTACTGTTGTCTTGGGCGGTATAGCCGTACAGCCCACTAGCATGGCGATTAGCGCCAGCGCCAGAGTAAGTGAAAGGGTTTTTTTCATGCGCATTTCCTCCTGATTCTCTTGTAAAATAATGCACTTTACCCTTTTATAGTTACTCATGCGCAAATTTTCATGCGTGTTATTATTTACCAATACTTTATCGCATACTATGCCGCCGGCAGCGAATCCAGGCCGCTTTTTAGCATCTCGTCACTGTATTGAGCGTCGACGGCGTTGCCGCTCATGTAGTTTTGGTACGCACCCAGATCGAAATAACCGTGTCCGCTCAAAAGGAATACGATCACCTTCTCTTCGCCCGTCTCTTTGCAGCGCTTCGCTTCGTCTATCGCGGCGAGAATTGCGTGCGCGGATTCCGGAGCGGGTAAAAGCGCCTCGGTTTTCGCAAACAGCATGCCCGCCTCGAAAACGCGGGTTTGCGGCTCGGAGCGCGCTTCGATTAGCTTGTCGTTATAGAGCTGGCTGACAATCGGGCTCATGCCGTGATAACGTAGCCCGCCGGCGTGGATCGAAGCTGGAACAAAACCGTGACCAAGCGTATACATCTTGGCGATCGGGCAAATACACGCCGCGTCGGCATAGTCGTAGGCGAAAACGCCGCGCGTCAGCGACGGGCACGCCGAAGGCTCCACGGCGATAATCCGCGAGGACGCCCGGCCGGCCAAATTTTCGCGCACAAACGGAGCGATCATTCCGCCGAGGTTCGAGCCGCCGCCCGCGCAACCGATTACGATATCCGGATATTCGTCGACCATCTGTAACTGTTCCATCGCCTCTTGTCCGATGATCGATTGATGCAATATTACGTGATTCAAAACGCTGCCAAGCACGTAACGAGTGTTTTCGCGCCCCATCGCTGCTTCCATGGCCTCGCTGATCGCAATACCCAGGCTACCGCCGCATTCCGGATCTTCCGATAAAATCTTGCGCCCGGATTCCGTGATGTTCGACGGGCTAGGAACGACGTTTGCGCCGTACGTTTCGATAACGGCTTTGCGGTGCGGTTTTTGCTGCGCCGAGCATTTTACCATGAATACATCCAAAGGCAGCCCGAAGAAATTTGCGGCTATAGCCACGGCCGTCCCCCACTGGCCCGCTCCCGTTTCGGTCGTAAGCGATTTTACTCCTGCGATTTTATTATAAAATACTTGCGGAATCGCCGAATTAAGCTTATGGCTGCCGGATGTGTTTTGGCCCTCGTATTTGTAATAAATGCGCGCGGGCGTATCGAGCGCTTTTTCCAGCTGATAGGCCCTGTGCAGCGGCGAGGGGCGGTACATTCTATAATATTCTTGCACTTCCTTAGGGATTTCGATGTAACGTTCACTCGAAAGCTCCTGCTCGGCGAGATCCTTAACGAATACGCCCATCAAGTCCGAAACGCCGACAGGCTGTTTTGTTGCGGGATGCAAATAAGGCGCAGGCCTATTCGGCATATCCGCCATTAGATTGTAGTAGAACTTGGGGTTCTTTTCCTCCGGTAAAAAAACGCGCACTGGAATAGTGTCTTTTTTAGACATTTCTCTTCTCTCCTATTCTAATCTCTTCTAATCTCTTCTAATCTATGGCCTTGCTAAAAGCCCTGTCGCATATGATACGCATATATTGTCGATTTAATTAATAATTTATTTATTTTTCTCCGGCAGGAACGGAATTATATTCTTTGCGACGTTTTCAATCGGCATGGATTGCAGCCAAACGTGTCCCGGCCCGGATATCGTCGTTAGGAATAGGCCTTCGCCGCCGAACAGGGCGTTTTTAAAGCCCTTGACTGTCGTTATGTCGAGATTGACGCTCGCGTCCATCATAGCAACGTGTCCCGTATCCACCTTCATCATCTGGCCAGGCTGCAAGTCGTACTCGATGGCCGAGCCGTCGATTTCGATAAATGCGATTCCAGGGCCGGTGATGCGCTGCATGACGAAGCCTTCGCCGCCAAAGAACCCCGCGCCCAGCTTTTTCTGGAAATGCATTGCTAGCGTAACAGTACGCGTTGCGGCTAGAAACGATTTCTTCTGGCATACTAGGCTCTGCCCCGCCTGAAGTTCTACGGGAACAATGCTGCCAGGAAAGCTCGACGCGAAGGCAATAAGCCCGGGGCCGCCTTCGGCCCTATACGTCGCCATAAACAGCGATTCACCAGAGAACATACGCCCAAAGCCTTTCATAAGGCCGCCTTCCATGTTCGTGCTCATGGCGACATTGCCGCTCATCCAGCTCATGCCGCCGGATTCGGTGAACATCTCTTCGCCGGCCTCCAGCTCGCAAATAGCTACCGGCAGCTGACCGCCTTGAATCGTGTATCGCATATTAACATACCTCCCTATAAGTATTTTTTATGCTGTCCGAGTTGCTTTCATTATTCTGCGTACCGCTACTAAATTTATAAATACCATTAATTTTCTATGAAATGAACTTATTTTAATTTATCATATATCTCACACGTTTTCAATAGCGAGGCTTGCCATTGAAAGAGAATCGATTCAATAGCAGAGCGCCAAAATCCCGCTTTCTTCCGAACAATAGTCGCCAACACTGCCGGAGAGTTGATCGTACCTTCCGTGGAAGTCGCTCCCTCCGCTCATAAATAGCTTGTATTGGTATGCGTAGGCGCGGATGGTTTCCCTGTCGTTCGCGTCATGGGAAGGATGGTTCAATTCAAGGCCATCCAACCCCGCCCGCGCCAATTCCGGAATTAATTCGTAATTACGCTGCTGTCCAGGGTGGGCGAGTACGGCGATGCCCCCCGCCTCCTTCACCGCTCGAATCGCGTCAAAAACGTCGATGTATTCGATGTTAAAAGCACATGCGCCCCCGTTTTTGAAAGTACGATGATAGAATTCGCCGAATAATTCATCCGTTTGACTCGTTTGTACAAGCCAATCCATAATATGCTGTTTATAAAGGTATTTCCCGTCGGCCCGCGCGATTTTCGTTAGATCAATCTTGTAGCCTTGACGGATCAATATTTCCGCCTGCTTCTCGGAGTTTTGGCTGCGCGTCTCCAAAAGCGGCTGCGTTAGCGCGGTTACAATTTCCTCGTTCTGAATATGATATCCCAGGATATGCGTCCGAACGCTTTTTTAATAAGAGGCAGATATTTCGATACCGCAGATGACGCGTATGCCCGGGTCAGGCAGAATTTGCCGCGCGTGGGACAGCGTATCGTGATCCGTAATGGCGACGGCTTCGAGCCCCCTTCGTTTCGCGGCTAAAATTAGCGCCTCGATGGCGTCGCTTCCGTCGGAAACCGTAGAGTGCGTATGCAGATCCGCCTTCATGCGATGATCCCTTCTTCCAAATGATACACGCGGTCGCATACATCAGCCATGAACTCCAGATCATGGAATATGCCGATCATCGCGGCGGAGCCCTTGAGCTTTAATAAAATATCGCGCACGAGCGTTTTGCTCTCCGCGTCCAAGGACGCCGTAGGTTCGTCCAAGAGCAGCAGCCTTGCGCGCTTGACCATCGTATGGGCTAAATTTAGGCGCAGCCGCTCTCCCCCCGAAAACGTATTGGGGTAGATGTCCCAAAGATGCTCGGGCAGGCGGAAATACGCCAGCATCTCCCGGGCCTTTTCCGACGCGTCACGCTCGCTGGCGCACGACGCGAGAAGCGCGCTCGCGACGTGTTCTTTCGCGCTTGTGCGCGGCATGACGTTCAAGAACTGCGAGACATAGCCGATTTCATTGCGCCGCAGATACAGCATCTGCCTGTCGGATATGCCCGCCAAATCGACTTGGCCGAAGGCTTCGCTTTCGTACAAGATGCGTCCGGCGCTCGGCTGATACGTGCGGTGAATGCACTTCAGGATCGTGGATTTTCCCGCGCCGGAGCGCCCCGAAATGCCAACGAATTCTCCCGCCCCGACGCGCAGGCCGATGCTTTGGCAACTGACAATGCGCCTTTGCTGCCTGTGTATAAAAAACTCCTTGCTGAGTCCGGAAATTTCAAGAATGCTCATCTGAGTCCGCTCCCATCCTGTATTGTGCAGCGAAGACCGGAATACCGTCGACCAAAGTATGAAGCACCGCCGGATATCCGTCCAGCTTTTTGACGATCAGAAGATCGGCCTTTTTACCGGCCTCGATCGTCCCATAGTCCCGATCGATTTTCATCGCCCTTGCTGGCCCTCCGGTTAACAAGTCAACCGCCTTTGGCAGCGGGACGCCATGCGTCTCGTGCAGGACGAAAGCGCTTTGCAGCATTGAAATCGTATAATAATCGGAGCAAAGGCTGTGGACGCACCCCGCTAGTACGCCCTCGGCCGCGCTCATATTTCCGGAGTGCGACCCGCCGCGCAGGACGTTTGGCGCCCCGGCCGTTACGGAAAACCCCATTTCGGCGGCTCTTTCCGCGATTTCCATGGTTATGGGAAATTCGCTAGACGTAACGCCCAGCTTCCTATTTAGCCGGAGCTTTTCCAGCGTATCGTCGTCGTGGGAGGCGACGGGAAGCCCCCGCTCCGCGGCCATACCGGCAAGAATTTGCATTTGCTCGAACGAAAGCTTTGATTTTGTTTGATGCTCCCGCATGATTTGGTTGAACGCGTCGTTGTCCATGGCGTTTTTGTCGTAGGCAGATATCGCTTTTCGATAGATTTCGATATCCCGGTATTGGCCCTGTCCCGGCGTATGATCCATGAAGGAGATTGCGTGCACCAGGTCGCGCTCCATCAGATCCTTAACGATATCGAAAGCGTTCAAATTATCAAGCTCTATACGCAGGTGAAAGCGATGCCGTATCAGGCGTTGGTTGTTCCGATGCTTTTTAATGAGCTCGGCAAAGCGGAAGGTATTCTCCTGCTTGCGAATTTCTTTTATACCAAAGTAATTCTTCGCGTAGAGGGATATCGAGTGATACATAGTGGTAATGCCTTGGCCCGCCAGCATGCGCTCGTGCGCGCGCAGCGCCAGCTCGAAGTCCATGGGGCTTGACTGGCGCGGCAGAACGACGTGTTCGATCCCGTCGGAGTGGGTATCGATAAAGCCCGGGAATATATACCCGCCTTCCGCGTCCAGAAGCTCGCAGCCCTCGGGCGCGGCGTCCGCTATGCCGGCGATACGCGAGCTGTCAAGCAAAAGCGTTTTTCCTTTAATCACCTCGGTGGGGGTCAGTATTAGTCCGTTAATCAATGCTAGCATTGCGTTCTCCTCGTATATCGAAATCCTGTAGGGGCGGATGGTAATCCGCCCGCAGAAAGGGTTCGGGACGATTGCCATCGTCCCCAACATTGTATTTTCATCGCATACCTAAAGCATGGACTGTACAAGTTGCTGGGTAAAATGATGCTGCGGATCCTCCAAAACCTGATCCGTCATCCCGCTTTCTACAATTTGCCCGTCAAACATTACGATAGTTCGGTCGGCGAGCATGCGTATCACGCTCAAATCGTGCGAAACCAGCAGCATCGACACATTGGGATTTTGGTATTTGATCTTTCGAATCAAATCCAATACCCGCGCTTGAACCGACATATCCAAGCCTGTCGTTATTTCGTCGAGCAAGAGTATCGAAGGATCGTTGGCTAAGGCCTTGGCGATTTGCACGCGCTGCTGCATGCCGCCGGAAAAATTACGCGGGGATTCCTTCATCCGCGCGACGGGAACCTCCATAATTCCCAATAGCTCGCTTGCGCGTTCCGTAATAAAGGCGGTATTCCTATTGCCGGCGGCGAGCAGCTTTTCCGCGATATTGCCCAGCGACGAAAAACGCATGCGAAGGCCCATGAGCGGATTCTGATATACCATGGCCATGTGAATGTTCCGTATCTCGCGCTGCTGTTGCCTGTCCGCGGTAAAAATATCGGCTTCGCCGCCGCGATACTCATGAATATATGCGCTTCCGGCGGAGATAGGGCGCTCGAAGTACAGGCTTTGGAGCAGCGTGGATTTCCCAGAGCCGGATTCACCTACTATGCCTAAGATTTCGCCGGGATAAACCTCCAAGGAGACGCCTTTAAGGCTCCAAACCGTATCGCATGCGGCGCAGCGGTTTTTCTCCAAAATACCGCCGCCCATACAGGCGGGGCAGCCCGCTCCGTAGCGTATCGTTAAGCGCTCTATCCTAAGAGACGGCGTTTCGAAAAATGTCATGCCTCCAGCCTCCGTTCCGCCGCGCCGCAAGTCTCTCTGCGTTTCTTGCAGAAGCCGGTGTCCGAGCACTGATACCTGAGGTCTCCTGTGGCCGCGTCGTAGATTTCGTCCAAATAAACGCTCTCCGCGCCGCACAGACAGCAGCTCTTTCCGCGAAAATCCTCCGTTTGGAACGGAATATCTTCGAACGCCAGCGACACGGCCGTACAGTAAGGCGGCAGCGCGTAGATTTTCTTCTCTCTTCCCGCGCCAAAGAGATACAGGCAGTCGGAGCCCGACAGCTTATGGTTATCGTATTTAGGGATGGGACTCGGGCTCATGATATAGCGCCCCTGTACCTCCACAGGATAGTTGCAAGGGGCCGTAATGCTCCCGTGCCGGATTAAATCTTCGTAGAGCTCCAGCCATATCCCGACGTAGTCCGCCTCCGCGTGCATCACCTTCGTGGCCTCCTCCGAAGCCTCTATACCCCGAAGCGGCTCCGGGCCGGGAACCTGCAAGACCATGATTTGGTCGTTGCGCAGCGGCGTTTCGGGAACGCGATGGCGGCTTTGTATGATTGTCGCCATTTCAGAATCTGAGGTTGTCTGTACGTCGGTGAAGGACTTAACAAACTCTTTTATATTTACGGCGTTGACGCTTTCGTCGCTCCCCTGATCGATGACCTTTAGCACGTCGCTCCTGCCGATGATGGACAGCGTAAGCTGTATGCCGCCCGTTCCCCAGCCTCTGCCGATCGGCAGCTCGCGCGAACCGAACGGAACCTGATAGCCGGGAATAGCCACGGCTTTAAAAATACTGCGCCGGATCTCCCTTTTGGAGCCCTCGTCCAAGTAAGCGAAGGTATTGCCGCTCATTCTTTCGCCCCCTTCGTTTTCCGTACGCCCGCGAGCTTAGATTGAAACGTCACATAATGCGGCAGCTTCAAGTGTGAGATATAGCCGTTCATTTCCAATACGTCCCCGTGCATAAGGCAGTACTCCTCGTCGTTGCAAGGCGCTGACCCCGGCTCGTCCAGTGTGACGTCCAGGATGGACATGGCAATCGCCTTGCTTTCGCAGCGGCCGAATACCAGGCCATAGCCCTCTTTGATTACAAGCTTCCCAGCGTTTGTTTCGGAATCTCCCGCGATTAAGCTTACGACCTCCGTCAATAATATCTCCCCGAGGCATATCGTCTTGGAGTCGTCGAGCGGATACGCGATATCCATTTCCAAATATCCGCTGCGGAGTTCTGCGATCGTAGGATGGTTGGAAAAGCCGTATCCGCGCATAGCGCTGTACGCGATTCCCGTAATAAATCCGGAATCCGCACGCGAGAGGGTTTGCAGGCGCGCGCTGCGGGGGCAAGGGAACTTAATCATTTCTTTCGTGATATCAAACGGTTCCCGCTCATCCCGCCTCTTCTCTAGCAGGCCCTGTTCCTCAAGCGTTTTCGATACGCGCTCCATCGGCTCCGGCTCTTCTGGCTTGGCGCTTTGCAAAATCTCCTTCGCGGCTTCATGCGCCTCTTTTGCGTCTTCGTCCATAAGCGACATATCCAAAGTACGAAACGTATAATCGTAGGATGGGCCGAGTATCTGGCCGCCCGGAATATCCTTGAATACAGATGAAATCCTGCGGATAACCCGCATGTTATCCGTACTTGCGGGCTCCGTATAGTAGCTGCGGGTAAGCGTGTTGCGATACGCGCGCAACAGAAAAACCGCCTCCTCCACGCTTCCTTCGCACTGCTTCAGCGCGAGAGCGGCGTAAGCTGGGCTGTATAAACCCGCCTCTCCCATCACGCGGTGAATCAGTATGCCAAGAGATTTTTCCAGAGCCTCGAGCTCCAGCCGGGATTCGTTGGAGCACCGATGATATTTCAGGAGGCGGATGCTCTCCCTGATCGCTTCTTTACCTCCCGATACGGCGACGTACGCCATATATTTTCACACCTTTCGTTCCGCGATCCGTTGCCGGATCGCTGTAATTAAGCCGCGTACGAGCGCACCATGCGGGGAATGGACATGAGGTTGCCGCCAGAATCGATAAAAAAGAAATCGACACCCAACGGAAAGCGGCAAGCCTTCTCATCTCTATAAAATAGCGCCTGCTGAATCGCGGGCGAAAGCGGCGCTCTCATAGCGTCTTTTATGCCCGGCCCCCTAAGCTCCGTGAACGCGCCTTCGCGCAGATTATCCGTTTCAATAAAGAATGTTGCGCTCTCGTGCGGGTCTTGGAGAGTACCCGCTTTTGCTTCAACAATCGCCTCTGGAATACTCGCCCGCCTGTCAAGCGGACAAAATATATAGTTTGCGTGCTGAAACTCAGCGGGTTTGGCAAGCGTAAGCGCGCTTAGAGATTCTTGAAGCTTACCGTCTCCCGACGTATTAAAGCGCACCTCGTTGTCCAAGACGACCAAGCCCAGCGCGGTTAAATGCGCGCTATGTACCGGCAGCTTCGAGGATAACCGCGCAATATTAACGATACGCCCCGGGTTTGCTATGCACTCGAGCATCGCGCGGAACAGGGCCTGCGTATCCATAACAAAATCGAAATCATGAAATGTTTTCATGAAGCGCCTCACTATCCATACTATGAAAATTTACCGTCGTTTTAAGGTACATGCCATTTTCCCGTTCGCGATCCTTTTGGATCCGGCTTTCCATAAGAATCAGCTCCGGTTCGATCCGGCTCGCGAATTCCGGCAAGGAGGCGTTATCCGCGGCGTCTAAAACAGCCATCGCGAAAACTTTGGCATAATCGTCGCCCATAGTGACAGCGACGCCTTTACTTCCGTTTATCTCGACCATCGCTTCCGAGGAAAGCAATTCTCCCAAATAAAATTCGCTGTCTCGAACGCATTCGCGGATTCGTATCATGGCGAGCACCTTTTGGGGCGCTTTAATAACCTTGACGTCGTAGGCGTTTTCAATCTCCATGCTCAGCGCCGTTAGCACGCCAGCGGGCGAATGAACCATGATCCGGAACAATCTGTCTTTTTCCAACTTGTTTTTTCCACCTTATTCATTCATCAAATATTTCTTTTTAATGCGCGAGAAAAACATCTCTACACCGTAAGCAAACAGGATCACCAAAAAGATCGCTACGCCCGCGCGCCCATACTTGTAGTTCTGGATGTTTGCGGAGATCACAAAGCCGATTCCGCCCGCACCCACCATGCCAAGTACGGTGGAATCCGCAAAATTAACCTCGAAGCGCAGCGAAAACCATGCGACGACAGAGGATAAAACCGCGGGCAGGATTCCCGTAAAAAAAATCTGCAAACGATTCGCGCCCGTCGCCTTAAGCGCCTCAACGACGCCGCTGCCGATATCATCGAAGCTTTGGGCAAAGGCCTTCGCGAAAAAAGCGAGGGAATGAAAGCCCAGCCCTACGATACCCGTCGCCGGGCCAAATCCGATGCATACCAGGACCAGAAGCACCCAGATAACCGACGGTACGGCGCGCACGAAGGATATTGCGGCGGCGATCAAGATGTTTATCAGCCTATTCCTAACAACCAGCCTGGACATCAGCGCGCCGAACAGCAAGCCAAGAATGGCGCTGTATATCGTCGCAAGCACTGTCATCGCCACAGATTCTCCAAAAGCGGCGAGCGTCGCGGGAAACCTGTCAAAATCGAATATAATGAGACGCCCCAGCGAAACGGCAATGCGAGGTATGCGGGAAAGCAGCTTTCCCCAATCCGCGTCTATAACGAACAGCGAAGCAACGCATAAAGCGCCCCATGCACTGAAGATAATCTTGTATGACGCCGACACTTTTCTTCGAATGCAATTCATAATCCACTCCACGGCGATGACCATGAAAGCGATAATCAGGATAATCCCCGCGGCCGCGTGATAGTTGAAGGATTTAATAAACGTAAAGAGCACGAGCCCAATACCGCCTCCGCCGACCATGCCGACGATCGTAGAGGAGCGGATGTTCAATTCTACGCAATAGAGCAGCCACTCCAGAAAGTCCGGAATACAATTTGGCAAGACGCAATGAAACACCTTTTGCCAGAACGTGCAGCCGCACGCGCTAAGCGGTTCTAGAGCGCTTTCCGGCAATTCGTCGATCACTTCCACAAAGGCGCGCGTTAAAAAAGCAAAGCTTGAAATGATCAATGCAACCAGCGCTACGCCGGTACCGATACCCAGCGCCGAAAAGAGGATATATGCCCAAATCAGCGCTGGAATATTGCGCATAACGGTTACGATTGCGCGGACATACTTGGCGATTCTTGGCTTAGGCGCCGTGCGGGTACTTGCGTAAACGGCCGTGAAGAAGGACAGCGTCATGGCGATAAAAGTGGATACGACCGCAAGCGAGAGCGTTACCGCAATCGCGGATACGACCGCAAGCGGATTATTCACGACGGGCGGTATGAAATCCTCCCATAAAAACGACCATAGCGCGTCGCTTTTCAAAAGCAACTCAAAGGGGTTATATTGCGAATGGAGCGTAGAAATCAAAAACGCGGCTAACATAACCCCAAAGAATGTTTTAAAAAACTTCCTGTCGCGCTTGCTGATGAGCGACGTACCGTTTTTCAAATCGCTTCACCCGTCGAATAGAGCATATTACCGGCGAGAGGGATTTGCTTGCCGTAAATGCGCTCTAAATCCCTGTGGCCGATCGTCCCGGCCGGACCGTCGTATACCACTTCGCCATGCGCGATGCCAATGATACGCGAAGCGTATTGGCGCGCGAAATTCACCTGATGCAGATTAACAATACACGCGATGTCGTTTTTATACGCCATAACACTTAGCAGATCCATAATAGCGCCAGCCGTGATCGGATCGAGCGAGGATATCGGTTCGTCGCAAAGCAGTATTTCCGGGTTTTGCATCAGCGCCCGCGCGATTCCAACGCGCTGCTTCTGGCCGCCGGAAAGCTCGCCCGCCCGCTTATACGCGTAATCCCGTAAAGAAAAATCGTCCAAAAGTTCCAAAACAGCTTGCTTGCGCTCTTCCGGATACCGCCCCAGAACGCTATATAGGGTTGACATCCCTCCGAGCGTTCCATGGAGCACATTCTGCATGACCGATAACCGGTCGACGAGATTATAGTGCTGGAATATCATTCCGATGCGCCGCCTGGCGCGCCTGAGGTCTCGCCCCTTCAGCGTCTGTATTTCATTTCCGGCTACAAATATCTGCCCGGATGTCACGGGTATTAGCTGGTTGATCGTCCGGATCAGGGTTGACTTACCTGATCCGGACGAGCCCAGCACAGCGATGAATTCGCCTTTCTTCACATTGAAGGATACGTCTTTTAGGGCTTGAACGCCATTGCCATAGGTCTTCTTTAAGTTGCGCACGACTAAAACGTATTTTTCTTGCGTCATGACCTGACCACCTTATTATTCGCCCGGATTCAACTTTTTGTTCAGCTCCATGATACCTTTATAATCCTCCGCGGAGCATTCGACAAAGCGCTGCTCTTTGGCGCTCATAACTTTCGCGAAATACTCTTCGTTGTCATAGGTAAAGAGGAAATTCTTTATCTTCTCCCTCAGCTCGGCGGGATAGTCCGCGCGGATTGCCATACAGGAAGAGGGAATAGGCGCCGACGTATGGATTTTCTTCACGTCGCCTTCTTTGATTTCGCCATTGTTGAGCATACGCTCCAGTGCTATATCCGCCGCCGCAGCCACTTTTTGCTTGAAAACATTTGATACCCTCACTTCATTTTTATTTTGCTTCAACACTTTAACCGAACGAAGTAAATTGAGTCCCTCTATTAACG
>DBDD01000168.1:0-5300 GCA_002293365.1 Christensenella sp. UBA941
GAGAATAAAAACATTTTGTCGAAGTATATTGGATTATTAATTTCATGCTTATATTACCATATAATTGCTAAAAATACAAGCCTTGTATATGCCGGCGCGCGGGTGTATTAAGTATATGAACAAACTGAGGAGGTAGATGGACTTGGAACAAAAGAGCATGACCGCGCTTATCAGCGCCTTTGCGCGCTGGCATCACGCCGAGCGTAACGGCGTCAAAATCTTTGACGATTTCTTCGCGGGCAAAATACTGTACGAAGACGAGAAACGGCAAATCGCCGAGATCATGAGCAAGGGCATAGCCTTCTTCAATCCGGCGTTTTCGGGCTCGGAGGATGAAGCCCTCAGATGGCTCGTGGACAATCAATTGTCGCCTTCGCCGCTGGGGCGCGCTGCGTGGGCGGAAACAACGTTGCGACAGGCGGTTTGCGACGGCGCGAAGCAATATGTCGTCGTCGCGGCGGGCTACGATACGTTCGCGTATCGCAGGCCCGCGTGGGCAAAAGATCTGCGCGTTTTCGAGCTGGACAGCCCGTTTATGAGCGCTGATAAGCAGAAGCGGGTACGGGAGGCGATAGGCGATACGCCGCGCTATGCGACCTATGTGCCGATAGACTTGGCAAAGGAGCCGGTTTTGGAAAAGCTGCGCGCCTTAGAGGCGTTTGACGAAAACACGCCAACGTTTTTCAGCCTCCTGGGCATAGCGTATTATCTCTCAAAAGAAAACTTCGGGGCGCTGATTCAGGGCATATCCACGATAGCGCGGCTTGGCGGCGCTGTCGCTTTCGATTATCCCGACGAGCATACCTATACGGAGCTTACTGGAGAAAGAGCGAAGAAACAGGCAATGATGGCGCGGGGCGCAGGGGAAGCCATGCTCGCGGGCTATTCCATGGGCGAAATGGAAGCGCTGCTCTGTGAATGCGGGTTCGAGGCAGCCGAACACTTGACGCCGGGCGAAATAACCGAGCGGTATTTCAGCGAATATAACAAAGCGCATCCAGAGCGCGCGATGGCGGCGTTTGATAATGTAAATTACTGTTTGGCGGCAATAAATCGCTGAATCGAGCGCCGTGATGTAGGGGCGGCGTTTTGCCGCCCCTACTATTAATTCACAGTTAACTAGGTTTTACGCTATCGATCGGATTATCATGCTATACGGCGTAGACTGCGCCAGATAAAACTCGCCCGCTTCGCTGACGACGGTAAGCGGTATTTTGGGAAAAGCGCTGAGCAAGCCTTCGATAAACGGGCTGCCGTCGAGCGAGGAAGGCACGCCTGTAACGATATGCGCGACGTTATTGCTAAGAATATAGTTTTGAACCGATTTCAATGCTTCTTGGTGGTAATATACGGTCATTTCGGCGTTGTATTGCGAGGATACTTTATATAGGTGCTCTATGCCGAGCCCGGCGTTATCGCCGAATGAGGCGTTTGTTTCGACGTTGATGACTTTCAAATCCAGCGAAAAGCTATCCGCTATAAGACGGCCGGAGCGAATCAGACGGTCGCATTTAATTTGATCGGTAACGCAAGCAAGGACGATGGGCTTGCCATCTTCTTGTTCTATTTTCATTGAAACTCCTTTTCTGAAACGCATTGTTCCGCTTTGCTATTCTGACATGCCAAGTATACCCTTAGATTATGACGCAATTATGGCGCGTTTGAAAACAACGCTGAAGCTGGTGTAACAAAAAAGGCCGAAATATGTAACATTTTCGAGAACGTGAATTGGAGGTCCTGCTCTGCCCTCTCAGCTCGGATATAATTAAAAATGGAGATGATGGTAATTGAACGAGCTGCTCGAAAGAGAATTTATTCGTACGAAGGTGTTTGATCGAAGCTGGAAAGAAATCGGGTGTGACGACAACGACCTAATTGGAGGGGAAATCTTGCGGCAGTTGAATTGTTCGCTCATCGGTGTTTCGCGCCGCCCTTTTGCCCCGCAATGGCCGCCTTGCTCAACACCATAGAATCATACGCGAAGCTCGAACGGCCTTTATCTTCGTGCGCGATTATCGCGTATTCAACGAGCCTGTCGATGAGCGAAGGAAAAGCGAGGCCCGCCGGCTCGAATAGATAGAATGCGAAAGAGCCCGGGATGGTGTTGATCTCGTTTACGAATAGCTTGCCTTCGGCGGGGTCAAAAAGGTAATCCACGCGCACGACGCCCTTGCAATCGAGCTCCTTGAAGATAAGGCGCGTCGTGGATTGGATTTGTTCTTTCAGCTCGGCGGGAATTTTCGCCGGAAGCTCGCGTTCGAGCGATTTCATGCCGGAATCCTTTGCGCCGCGCATGTATTTTTCGTCGAAGCTAAGAAACTCTTGCCAGCTGACCGGGCGCTCGACCTCGGAGGCGAGCGCTTCTTCGCCGTAGCCGAGGCAGGCGCAGTTGTATTCGAGCGCGTTATCGACGCCCTTTTCGACGAGAATGCGCCGGTCGTACTTCGCGGCGACCTCGACCGCCGCAAAGAGCGATTCACGGCTGTTGGCGCGGCCAATGCCGATGCTAGAGCCGAGGTTTGCGGGCTTGACGAAGACGGGATAGCCTAGCTCTGCTTCGACGCGCTCTGCAAGCGCGGCGCTATCGCGCTCCCACTCGGAGCGCAGAAAGTGTAAATCGGGCAATAGAGGCGCATTTGCGGCGCGAAAAGCCGCTTTCATCATGATCTTATCCATGCCGACGGAACTGCCTAATACGGACGCGCTCGTGTAGGGGATATCCGCTAGCTCCAAGAGCCCTTGCACCGTTCCGTCCTCGCCGTGCATGCCGTGCATCGCGATTACGGCGGCGTCGAGCGGAACGCTCTTTTGCGCCTTAAACAAGCCGCCTCCTACTGACAGCCCTACGCCCGGAACGGGGGGAATGTGCGCGGGATAAACGTCCTTGCGCTTCGGATCGAAGCTTTTATATATTTTGATATCGCCAAGACCTTCTCCGGTATACCAAACGCCCTCGCGCGAAATATAGACGGGATGGATGTCGTATTTTGCCTTGTCGGCGTTGTCCATTAGCTGGTGCGCGGTGATGACGGAGATATCGTGCTCTGCCGTCCTGCCGCCGAAAATAACGGCCAGGGATTTTTTCATTGGAACCTCTCTATTCTAAGTATACGAAGATCAATTGACCCCAAGCTGTAGGGGCGCGCATCGCGCGTCCGTGGAATCAAGATGTCGTACGGTCTGCGCGGACGCGCAATGCGCGCCCCTACAAGATTAGAATGATTAATCATCGCATATCTAATAATTCGCCGGCAAATCGTTTTCAAACAAAACGACGTCGCCTTGCTTAGTCATCGTGGAGAGCGTTTCCGTCGCCGCCGCAAGGTTTGCGACGATATGTACGTGCTCCGGATCGAAGCCTTCAGCGTCTAGCCCGGCCTTTATCGCGCTCGTTTGCTTTTCGCCCACAAGTATAACTTCGTCCGCGACGCATGCGAGGCGTTTGCCGAATTCTTCGTTGTGAAGATCCTGCTCCGCGCCGAGTTCGACCATACCCGGCGTGACGACTATTTTGCGCCCCGGAAATTCCGAAAGCACTTCGAGCGCAGCCTTTGTTCCTTCGGGATTCGCGTTAAACGCGTCGTCAATAACAGTTACCGCGCCGGGGATTAGCTGGAGCCTATGCTCGACGGGTTCGAGCTTCGCGACGCCCGCTGCGATTTCGTCGATAGTCAAGCCAAGATACAGCGCGACAGCCGCCGCGCCCGCGATATTTAAAACGTTGTGCCGGCCCAAAAGCTTTGTTTTCACCACGCGCTCGGCGTCTTCGCAGCATAGCGTAAATTCGACGCCCTCCGGGCCGGTTTGGATATCCTTTGCGCGCACATACAGTTCTTTCGCGGAGTCGATACCGTAGCGGAATTTATGCGCCGTTACGGCCGAATCGAAGAGCGAATCGACCGTTTCGTTGTCGGCGTTGAAGAACGCGGCGCCCCTATCCGCGGGCAGAGCTTCGATCAGCTCGAATTTGGTTTTCGCTACGTTGGCAATATTGCCGAAGGTTTCAAGGTGCTGAGGGCCGATAGCGGTCAAAATGCCGATATCCGGATGCACCAGCTCGCAAAGTTCCTCGATTTCGCCGATGCGGCGCGCGCCCATTTCCGCAATCAACGCCTCATGCTCGTCTTCGAGCTGTTCCCGGACGACGCGCGTAATACCCATAGGCGTATTATAGCTTGACGGCGGAACGAGAACATTGTACTTTTCGCCAAGCAGCGTTCCAAGGATGAACTTCGCGCTCGTTTTGCCGTAGGAACCCGTTATGCCTATTCTTATGAGATCCTTGCGCTCGTTAAGAATCTCTTTTGCTTCGTTTAAGTAGCGCTTTTTGACGGAATTTTCCGCGGGAACCATAATCAAGTGCGCCAATAGAACGACGAGCGGCAGCAGCAGCGCGCCGAGGAACGTCAGCGCGATATTGCCCAAGTATTCCCACGACATCATGAGCGACGGGCGCAAAAAGACCGGCAGGAATACAGCAGCGAGAGATAGCGCGAACACCGCTCCAAAAAGCCGCTTGACGCGAGCCGTTATGTTAAAAGCTTTATTTCGCCCCGAAAGGAACTGGCTGTATAAAAGCGCGCAGGAAACGAACCTCGCCGCTATTGAAATCAAGTCGAAGAGGGGTTGGTTTTGTACGAAAAACGCAAAGAAGCCTATGGCTGTGATGGCGAGACCGATCAATGTAATCGCCGCAAACGATATCCACGTATTAACGCCGCGTTTAAAGAGCCAGTTTAGGTAGCCCCTCGCCTGATAGCCTTCGAGTTGAAGCATATGCAGCAGCCGGTTGGCGGCAAGGGTTAATGTTACGGCGGAGAGAATCATCATAGCGTAATTCAGGATAGGTAAAAAATCTAACACGCTTTAACCTCCAGGAAGCTTTTGAGTACGGCCATAAACCGATGAAACTCGTCGAGGTAGCTAAAGTGCCCCGCGCCGTTAAAGACGACCAGCCCGGCGTCAGGGATGAGGCGTTCCATCGTTTTTGCCATGTAGAGTGGGGTTTCGGAATCCTCGCTGCCCCAAACAAGCAGCGCGCTTTCGTTAATATTCTTCAACAGAGGCGTTAAATCCTCGTTGACAACCTTGATAAATGTCTGCTTCATGAGCTTTGATAGCGCGCGGTAATCTGCGCTGCCGGCGTTTTGCAGCCTTTGCTCAAGCGCCTTTTTAAACGGCGGCAATTTACCCATTTGCTTTAGTAGCTTATAGCCGTAAACCTTTATGTAATATTTTGGCCCTCGCTTTGGCCGCACGCCGGCGGCGTCTACGAGTACGAGCTTGGAAAAGAGGCCGGG
>DBDD01000168.1:5356-5565 GCA_002293365.1 Christensenella sp. UBA941
GAGTATTCCTCTACGCCCCAAGGCTCTTCCGGCTCGGGAACGTCTCCAAAGCCGGGGAAGGTAGGCGCGATCGCTTCGAAGCCGGCGATGGCGAGAGCGTTCACGACCGGCGCGAAGCTATCGCAGGAACCGCCCCAGCCGTGAAGCAAAAGAATTTTGTCGTGCCCTGATCCCGCGCGCCGCACCCCTACCAAAGCGAGTCCTCGGCG
>DBDD01000216.1 GCA_002293365.1 Christensenella sp. UBA941
ATAGCGATGCGCGACGGCGGAGCGTATACGCCCGTGGGCGCAGCGCAGCCTTATACATGGGGCGGCGCTACGATCGTTAATATTCTGGGCCGCCAAGAGTATATGGGCAGTACGGTCAATTTCCGGACGCGAAAGGACTCGTATAAGGATAATAAACATGTTCATCGCCCGCAGGAAGAATGGGCCGTATTCGACGGGACGCAGGAGCCTATAGTAGACGCTGCGACGTGGCAAACGGCGCAGAAATGCCGCAAGGTCAAACGCCGGGCCAACTCCACCGGCGAAGCNNCTATGGCGCAAAAATACGATTCACAGGATTCTTACGCTTGCAATCAATATACGAAATACCCGCCGCAATGCACCATGCACTATATCACGACTTCGGCGCTGCGCTCACTTGCGCTGGACGCGATTCGTAAGGCGAGCTTATACGCGCGTGAGAACGAAACGGAGTTCATTATGCGGGTGCGTGAGGATGCGGAAATACGGAACGCGGACGCGGCGAAAGCGCAGCGGAAACAGCTTGCCCGGAACAAGAAGCGGTGCGCCGAGCTGGACGCGCTGATAAAACGGCTTTACGAGGACAAGATCAGCGGCGAGCTTACCGCAAAGCGCTTCGATATTCTCTCCCGCGAGTTTGAAGACGAGCAGGAAAATTTGGAGCGACAGATCGCGGAATTGCAGGCCGGGCTCGACCGTTTCGGCGAGGACGGCGAGCGCGCCGAGCGGTTTATGGAGCTCGTTCGCCGTCACACGGATTTTTCTGAGCTATCGGCTCCTATGCTTCATGAGTTCGTACAAAAAATCGTCGTACATGAAGCCGAGAGAATCAACGGGCAGCGCGTTCAGACTGTGGATGTTTTCCTGAATTTTATAGGTAAGTTCGAAATTCCGGGAGATGAGCAGGACGCGGAGCCGGAGCCGTTCGATCCTGTGGAGCGCAAGCGGGCGCAATGGCGCGAATATTACTATCGGAACCGCGAAAAGCAGCTTGCTGCGGCCGCGGAACGCAACAAAGCGAAAAAGGCCGCGGTTTTGGCGGCGCATCCCGTCAAAACGCCGGAGGAGCTGGCTGCCGAGGAAGAAGCCCGGCGCGAGAAGAAACGCGCCTACCACCGGAAGTATCAACGCGAATGGCAGCGACGCCGCAGAGAGCGGGAAGCGGCCTCAATTGCGCAATTATGACACTCACATATAAATCCAAGCGTACGGCCCGCGCGAGGATCGCGGGCCGTGTCTGTTCCTGAAAGCGCTTGAGCGTCCATGAAAATAGAACTTCGCAGATGCAACGCCGAAAGACAGCGCCCCGCAGGGGCGCGCAGCAGGCCGCGAAGCGGCCTTAAACGGACGGGGCTTTAGCCTCGTCCGAGGGGGCTGGGGACGTTTCCCCAGCGAGCCGCCGCGCTTGCGCGGCGTTGATTCGTGGACACGAATCAATTGCTCACCGATACCCCGCAAATGAAAACGCGCTTATGGCGCTATATAGTGATGATGCCAGCGATTTGCCGCAATAAATGTGATGGTTTTTGCATGTATAGTCACCGCGAGCATGTCCGAATGTAAAAAACAAATTGTGCGTAATTGTATCCATAATTTAAGCAAAACTGCGTTTCTTTTGAACAGTTCCTATCCTCCATGTTATAGTGTAATTGTAAGGCTTCTCCCGGCTGATTTTGGCTGACAACCAACCGGAAGACGCCAATGGGGGGCTATATGTTTAATTACTCTATGAGCGCGGCAACTAATTCTACGAGCCATTCATACACCCGCTTGGCGGAAACAATGTCCAGCCTCTCCATAGGAGTATGCACGTCGTATAAATTCGGGCCGGTCGAGATCATGTCCATGTCGGGATAAACCGCTTTAAAGAAGCCGCACTCTAATCCCGCATGTATGGAGATGACCTCTGGTTGCTTGCCATATTTCTTTTCGTAGATTTCTATAGCTTTATCCCGCAGCGGAGAATTTACCGCAAACGCCCATTCAGGATAATCGTTTTCAATACACACTTCGGAGTTGGTGGTTTTAGCGAGCAGAATCATTTGGTCGTTCATGAAAGACTTTAACGTCACGACAGAACTGCGAATCGCGCAAGCAATAGAGACAGCATCGTCGGTACAGGCCAGAACACCGATATTATTGGAGCTTTCTACCAAATCCGTTAGATGCATATTCATCGTCTGGACATTGACGGGTATATTCAAGATCAAAGCCAGCACATCCTGCAATACGCGCTCGTTCAGCACCTTCCCATGGAAATCGCAGGCTTGCATGGTCAAACTGACGCCCTTATCCGAACCAGACAATTCGTATTTGAAAGCGGCATTATATTCCTCTATCAGCGCTTCTAATGCGCACTCATCTTCCACGAACAAAACGGCTTCGGCCCGGTCAGGAATCGCGTTCATCTTGCTGCCGCCAGATAGCGTCCCTATACGCGCGCCAAGTTTAATGTTTGCCGCGAATAGTACACGGCCCAGTAAACGAATGGCATTGCCTCTGCCTTTATGTATTTCCACGCCGGAATGCCCGCCCTGCAAGCCGGAAATTGTTATCTTGAAGCTCTTGCAGTTTGGAGCCGCTTCCCAGCTCGCTTTACGGGTGAACGTCGGCATATTGCCGCCAGCACAGCCTACAGTAAATGCGCCTTCCCATTCGCTGTCCAAGTTAATCATACGGCGGCCTTTAAGCAATGTAGGCGAAAGATTTGTGACGCCCTCCATGCCCGTTTCCTCGCCTGTGGTAAACAGCCCTTCCAGCGGCGGATGAGGAACATCGGTGCTGTCTAACAGCGCCAGAATATACGCCATGCCAATGCCATTATCAGCGCCAAGTGAAGTACCGCTCGCGCTTAAAAAGCCGTCCTTTTCAACGATATTCAGCGGGTTGTTGTAATCGTGTACGCTCGATTCGCTTTTGATATAAACCATATCGGTATGGCTTTGCAGAACAAGCGTTGGAGAAGCTTCGTAGCCCTTCGTTCCCGGTTTGCGAATTACGACGTTATATACGCTGTCCATCTCGGCGTCTAAGCCCCGCTCCTTGGCAAAAGCGAGCAAATATTCGCCGATTCGTTTCTCATCCCCCGATGTTCGCGGAATAGTAGTGATTGTACGGAAAATTTCTATAGGGGCTTCGAATATATTCATTATGCCAATCCTTCCTGTTTGCGGTATATCATCACAGATATGTTGAAAGCTGTTGTTTACCTTGCAAAACGCGCAGCGCTCCCATAGCCAAAGCATTCATTTCGTCCTCGCCGGGATAAGTAAACACCTTCGCCATCTGATCGATCCGCTGTTTGATTGAACCTGTAAAACGAACCGAATAGGCAAGCCCGCCCGTTAAAATGATCGCGTCCAATCTGCCCTCAAGCGCAACGATCATCGCCCCAATATCCTTGGAAACTTGGTATGCCATCGAATCGACCACTAGCGCCGCGTACTCGTCTCCGTCGCGAATCATCTTTTCGACACGCATCAAATCATTTGTTCCTAAATAAGACAACATGCCTCCCCGTTTGTTGACGATAGCCATTATATCGCTTTTTTTTAATTTCCCGCTGTAGCACATATCAATGACTGGTTCCAAGGGAACGGCACCGCACCGCTCCGGCGAAAACGGGCCTTCGCCAGCAATTGCGTCGTTTACGTCTATTACCCGGCCATATCGATGCGCCCCTACTGTAATACCGCCCCCCATATGGGCGACGACAAACCGGCCATCTTCATAAAGCATACCGAGTTCGGCAGCACACTTGCGCGCAGCCGCCTTCGCATTCAGTGCATGAAACGCGCATTTTCGCTCGATGCCCGGAAAACCTGTCAATCGTGCGTAAGGCTCCATCTCGTCAACCACTACCGGATCAACTACATAGGCGGGCATATTGTATAATTCCCCAATATCCGCCGCTATGAGTCCTCCGAGTGAGGAAGCGTGTACGGAGGCAAAATCGTCCATGAGGTCGCGCTTCATCTTTTCATTTACCGCATAGGTCCCCGAATCAATCGGTTGTATCAAACCGCCGCGGCCAACTACAGCATCAAGACATCCTTGCGAGAATCCAGCTTCATCCAAGAAATCATGAACGTATTTCAGGCGAATCGGTAATTGATCCAGCGTCTTGGCGCAAAGATCAAACTCGCCGCTGTCGTGGCGTATCAACTTATTGAAGCGAACAGCCTCATCCTCGAAAACCGCTAGTTTAGTCGATGTCGAACCGGGGTTTATTACAAGGATCAGAAAAGGCTTGTGCATCACGTTACTACTCCTTTAGTGATTATCGTACCGCCTGAACGGGCGCATTCGAGCGCTTTTACGGATTGTAGCGCTTCGTCTATCTCTCCCGGCGCAGCGATGCATTCCACCAAAACAACCTCGCCTTCATCCGAAATAATGTTCTTTTGGGATAAGGGTAGGGCAGAATAGTCCTTCTTCAATATTCTAATCAATAACAACTCGCGTATGAAGTGCGTACTCGCCGTACACTCTTCCCAGCTTTGAACGAAATCCATTTTGGCAATCTGTTTGGCAAGATACCTCATATCGATATACTGATTCTTAAAGCTGACATGGATGCTGGTTGCGCCTTCCTGTATGACGCCGGCGCTGATGCTTTCGATATTCCATCCGTTATGCCGGAATAGACCGGCAACCCGATCCAGAACGCCCGGCGTATTATAAACATGCAACGTCAATATCGTAATCATAAGATCAGCCTTCAATGATACTTTCGTGACAATTGCCGCAATGATTTAAAAAATCATATGCCGCCTGTACATACCAAGCCACACCCGTTTTGAATGCTTCTTCGTCTATTTGGAAATAATCGCTGTGCTGCGGATGCTCTCCTCCGCCGCCCAAAAAAATGAAAGCCGCAGGCACCCGTGCAGTATATTCAGCGAAATCCTCTGCACCCATCATTTTGGGCATTGTGACAACAAGCTCCGATGAGGCAGCAACTTTTTTAGCCGCAGAAAGCGCGATCTTTGAGGCTTCGCTATCGTTAATAAGCACCTCAGTCATCATGTTATATTCCATTTCCGCCTTGCATCGAAACGTTTCCGCAGTTTGTTTGGCAATACGCTCAACGATAGGGGGCAGGTTCGTATGAGTATCTCTGTTGAATGACCTAACCGTACCTTTCATTATGGCTTCGCCCGAAATCACATTGAAGCGAGTACCGGATTTTAGCTCGCCTACTGTAACAACAACCGTATCGATAGGCGCGATTTCGCGCGAAACAATTGTTTGCAGATTCATGATTATTGCGGCGGCTGTTACCGTTGCGTCCACTCCTGTCTCCGGCATCGCACCATGACAGGACTTGCCCTTAATTGTGATCGTGAACTCATCCGCGGCGGACATGGATGCCCCTTCGCCTAACGCAAGCATACCTACGGGATGCTGCGCGGTAATATGTAAACCCAAAATCATGTCAACGCCATCAAGCCCGCCTTGATCTATCACGGCTTTTGCGCCCTTTGCGACCTCTTCGGCCGGTTGGAAAATAAGCTTAATCGTACCGCAAAGCTCATTTCTGTTTTCATACAATATCTTTGCAGCACCGAGCAGCATTGCAGTGTGGGTATCGTGTCCGCAGGCGTGCATAAAGCCCTCGTTCTGACTCGCAAAAAGCACGCCGCTTTTTTCAGTTACGCTTAGTGCGTCTATATCAGCGCGCAATGCAACAGTTTTGCCAAACTGCTCCCCGGTGATAGTTCCAATCAATCCCGTTGGGTTTAGGCGCCGATACGGAATACCAATTTCATCTAGTGCCTGCGCTATTTTGTCGGTTGTTCGAAATTCCTCAAAACTGGGTTCGGGATGTTCGTGTATATCGCGCCTGAAATCAACAACATAATCGAAAACCTGTTCCGCAGACTTTTGTATATCCATTATTGAGACACCGATTCGCTTTCTATAATTTATTTATGGAAAATTTGTCTTGGCTCCGACATCCCTAGAAGCCGCTCAATTGCCAATGCTGATAAATATTGCATTGATGCCGGCATAAGAAAACAATCATCGCCAAGAACTTCTTTGATCTTTCGCATTCGATATTGCACTGTGTTTGGATGTATCCGCAATAATGCCGCAGCTTCTTGAGTATTCATGGTTGTGTCTAAAAAAAGCGCTCCCATAGTTGAACACAAAGAATCGTTATATTTTGAGTCATGCTTTCTTAGCGGATGCAATACACTTAGCGTTTTGGAGAGTGCATCTCTCGAACTCTCAATAATATTTTGACAGTGCTCCGCAAACGTAAGATGTGCTTTGGCGAAAAAAAACCGGTGCGGATATATGCGTACCGCGCGGTAAAGCTCCCGCTGGATGAGCGCATAGTTCTCTGAAAACTGCAACATATCAGTCGCAGGAATTTCAACGCCTCTGATGCTTTTTTCTTGCATGAGGAAAGTCAGTAATTCGTCTTGAAAATCTATATCGACGCGGCGGAAAAATATGCACACTAAAAACTCACCAATGCAGGTAGCCAACAACCTTGAGTTATAGGACTTAATGGTTTCCTGAATATGTTTCTTTAGCGCATTCAAGGATATGTTTCTTTTTTGCGCATCTGAAATACAAAAAACCATCATTTTATCCATTGTTTCGAGGGGGAGACTAATTACGCGCGACAAGGTATCAACCGCAATCATATCAGATGAGATGGCTGCACGAATCAAGGCTGTTTCAGTATCCTCTTTTGTCGTGTGGCGAAAGAGCGATAGTGTGTAGGCCAGCGCGTGCGCCGCTTGCTCGAAAATAAAAGGATTGGCGTGTTGAGGCGGGTTTATTGCGACCAACTGAAGATTCTCTCCGTCCGCTGAGGCAAATGGCATTGCACGTATAGTGAATGTTTGCTTGTTAATTGTTATTGATCCTGACAACATGGCATTCTGGGTATTCGCCGCCAAATCCTGCATGGCGTCAACTAACTCCTTGCCTGTTACATTGAGCGCGCCGGTACTCGCTAGTATATAATTCATTCGGTTTAGTAGAATCAGCGGGCATCCAAGTTGCCCGGACAGAATACTTAATACGGAATAAATAGTTCGGTTGCGATCCTCCAAAGATGAAAGCTGCGCCAGTATACGCGAGAGCCCCAACCCGGATTGAAGGTCTTTGCGGAACATGAGTTCCCACGTGTTCTTTATTACTGTCGAATAATCCAAATCGCACCGGTTATATGGCATGCAAAGTACAGGCAGACCTATTTCGTTCGCTGTGTCGATAAGCTTCTGCGAGATTGTAGGCATGATAACACCTACATAATATATTACTACAATAGTTTGCCCACAGTCTTTGAGAAAGCGCAACGTCCTGCATTGAGCCTCAACATCATTGCGCACCGAGGCAAAAGATGTTAGAACAGCGCCGTCTTTAGGCACCAAGGCGCGCGGGATTTCCTCTGAGATAGACGATTCCATTACGCTTATATTACGAATTTCTCCTGATAGGTTAGCACGACCGGCGATTATTTCCCCTTCCGCCAGCTCCGGTATCTGCAAGAACTCATGCGTACTGATTTCCATTCGTGCTAATCCCCCCATTTACTTGAAGAATCAAAGGGACAGGAGCAGAACACTAACTTCCAGCTTTCTGTCCCTTTGATTATAACGGCGAGGTCGCTAACTTACAACAGAGTGACGCTCAGGCATTAGAAACGCACACAGCCGCCCTTATAGCCCACATTCTCAAAATACGGCCCCCAGCTCGAAATACCCTTTGGCGATTTGAACCAGATTTCGGGCGCAGGAATACCATAGATCGCGACGTTCATGCCCGTATTGACGCAGGCATTGGTCAACGGCGTATATGTATCCAGATCGATCGCGCATATGAGATCAGGGCAAGTTAAAAGCACTTTGTCATCCTCACGGATAAGGATGCTTTCGTTTTGAACATCTATGACATAGTTTTTGCCGGTAAAAGTGTCTGCACCTTTAATCTCGATTTTGCCAAGATCATGCGCGCCTTTGATGAACTGGTCATTGCAAACCACTTGGCCGACGCACAATTCGCGAATTTTCATATGCTCACCAAGCATTTGGATTGGTTTCACTTTTTCATGTTTGGCGGCGCTGATCGCTTTTCCGACAGTTTCGGCATAGGTCAACGCATTAGGCACGAGTTTTTCAAAGATATCCGCTTTTTGTACAAACCAGCCGCCTATGCCAATGCGCAGATCATAACAAACGCAAAGCTGCCTACACAACCGTTCCGCGCTCTTCGTATCAAGCGGGTCAGCAGTGTTTACAAACAGTATATCGCCACTTTCGCCAGCAAGCACAATAGGCATTGGGGATATATCATTTACCGCGAATAGTAAAACATCCAATCCGGGTACTGCGCGGCCGCTACCATCCGCGTCTATGAGAGGTATGCCTTTTTCCACGGCGCAGATCACAGGGGTAACAGAGTTAATGGCGCCGTATTCAACAGGAAGCACTGCCTTAATCGGTCTGCCGCTCATAAACGCTAGATTCTCCAAGCCTCCGAGAACATTCACCAGCTCGTTTTGCAACTTGTTTTTGATAGGTGCGAGCGCCTTTGGGGAACCCATGCCCGCTACGACTGCCGCATAATCGATATCCGATAGCTCCTTCGGGTCAACAAGTTCTACCTTAATCTCGCCATGCTTGCGCTGAAGATCATCGAGAATTTCGAGTCCGTCAGCCAATGCTCCACCGCCGCCAGCTCCTAAGAAAGTTGCGCCAACCAATATGTTCTTAACATCTTCATACCCTAGTATTCGAGACATACTTTCCACTCCTTTGCATTTTACCGGTTTATTTAGTAGCGCACGACGGGGCCGTTATAACCTACAGTATCAAAAAACGGCCTCCAATGATCTATGCCCTTTGGCGTATTAAACCAGTTCTTATGTACCGGAATGGCCATTACAAGCACATTTTGACCTTCGGCGGTATCGGCGTTGGTTAAGGGTTCATACGTGTCGGTATCGATGAAGCAAATCATGTCGGGACAGGTCAACTCAATTTTACCGTCTTCCCATCTGGCGACCAGATTTTCGTTTTTGAAATCGATTAAGAATTTCTTGTTGTCAGCATCGGTGATTTCATTTATGCCCCAATCCCAGCCTTGCTTGATTTCGAGCGTCTTTTTGGTGATTCGTCCACGTACCAGCTCGCGGCATTCGAGAATTTCGGATATTGCTGCACCGACATCCAGCTTGTTTTCCTTTGCGTAAGCGATTTTTTCACCGACCTTTTCGGCGTAGCTAAGTGCGCCTTCCGCAATCTTATTTATACAATCATCCTTCGAACATATCCATGTGGCAAAACACGCGATGTTGCCATATGCTTGGCAGAAATTGCGAGCGATACCGTCATGGCGCTGACAGTCAAACGGATCTTTTGTATAAGAGACGAGAATATCGCCTTTACGGTCGGCGCAAACGAGCGGATTGGAGGGGATACCATTTGCGGCAAATAGCGTTACTTCCAACCCCGGAACCGCACGTCCGCAGCCGTCAACGTCCAGTACAGGAACGCCCGTTGCCATCGAAACCAACATTGGAGTGAAAGTGTTAAAGCCGCCGTATTCTCCGGCAATAAGGTATCCGATATTTTTCCCCGAGAAAAACGCGACCTTTTTAATCGCTTCAAAGCAGTGCAGCGCTTCTGATCCAAAATCGTAGTTTTTCAAAACGGCGGGAGAGCCGATTCCCGAAACAGCTACGCCATAGAGCGCTTCATCCATTTCCGCCGCGCTGACGAGCGGTACTTCCAACTTGCCGTACTGCTTTTCAACGCTATTCATGACGCGAAGGCCATGCTCCAACGAACCGCCGCCTCCGGCGCCAAGAAACGTAGAGCCGATCTGCATGTTCATGATATTTTCTTTTTTAAGTATCCTCATGCGATTTTAACCTCCCAATATTTAGCAAATCCGGACTCTATTTCTTTGGAAAATGAGCGGAACGATCTACGGCTTCCGACACATGCCAGTGTGCGATCTTCCATTCGTCATCCACACGACGCATAACTACCGTGCCTCGAATGTCCGGGGCAGGCACGCCGTCGGGCAAAACCGCATTGAAAAGCGTAACAAACCACGCAACATCCCCGATATACCATCCTTGTGAATTGATATTGAGCGATTGCGCTTTCGCTAGAGGTCCAATGCGGTCAATCGCTTCTTGCAGATTCATATCCCAAGGGCCGGGCGTAGTATGAATGCCAATATAACCCGCTTCATCATCTTCAATCGCGTATTTAGCGATCATCTCAGCGTTGCGTTCCGCACACCAGCGCATATAATCTGAGCAGAGTTGATTCATTTCCTTTGTTGTTGCAGCCATTATTTCTACTCCTCGCTTCCTAATAAATGTTTTAGTCTATTTTCTGAATTTTTGGTAACGATTTCTTTGCAACCGTACTAAATATCGTGTACATGATAATAGCAACTACTATGGAGTTTATTGCCTTATTCAAGAAATTCGGGAAGGCAAATCCGATAACTGCGCCGCATACTGCGGCGGCAATGCCTGTCCAGTTCAACCCCTCGCGAATGCCCCAGTTTTCTTTCTTGCCTCGACCGTCAATCCAATAGTCCGCGACCATAACACCCGCGATCGGCGGAGTTATAGTGGACATGAATCCATATAGGCTGTCAACTGTTATTCCTGCTACCGCGACTGTAATTCCAATCACACCTGCAATTAACGTTCCGATCCATCGACGATCCTCGCTAAATCCGAACATCCTTGTTAATGCGATGCCTGCGGAATAGCCGTTCGTTACATTGGTCGTCCAAGTTGCTAAAATCATAGCCACCAGTCCGATAACGGGCAGACTCATGCCAACAAACACCTGAGTGATATCCCCTGTGCCAGCGCCTAACCCCATAATGGCGCCAAAAGCCAAGAAAATTACTGCGGTTGGGAAAAATCCGGTTGCTGTTGAAATAACGGTAGCGGATCGCGATTTTGCATGACGCGTGATATCTGCACAAATAACCGATGCACCGGCAATCAAGCCGATTAACAAGGAGAGGACACTCATCAAATCGCCCGGATTTGACGGCTGATACGCAAAGAGAGCGCTGAATCCTCCATAATTACTTAGCGAGGTAATCGTTGCATAGATCGAAACAACCAACAATAACGGCATGGCTATGTAATTAAGCCACTTCATACCGCCGAAGCCGCGAATAGCCGTATACAGCATAACGGCACCCCATATGATTGCTGATATCCAAAATGGCACTTCGATACCCCATGCGCTTAGAAGCGCTGCGTTAAACGCTCCGGCGCAGAAAGTGGTTTGCAACGCAAAGGAACCTGTAACATTCAATGCTATTACCAGAGAACCCACAAAGCGAGCGCCTTTTTCTCCAAAACTTTTGGAGAGAAGCACAGCTACAGGCAATCCTTGGTCTGATCCTGCAATACCGTTTAGGCACATGAGCACTGATTGGATAAGGAACCCTAATACCGCGAAGATAAGTAATGTTGTGAACGAAACCTGTGTGATTAGCAATGCGCCGACTGCGAGTACCGGAATACAGACAACGCTGCCTGCCCAAATGAACGCTATGCTTGCGGTGGACTGTCGCTTGTCCATAGGGACTCTTGCGAATGAATGCTTGGTGGTACTTTCGCTTGTTTGAGGGACGCTGGTGTTTGTTGCGTTTTCTTCCATGATGTTTCCTCCTTCTATTTTATTGGCCGCAAATTACATAATCATTATAAAAGCTAAATTACGACCAAAAATAAAACGAAGCTCTTTCTGTCACTTTAATAAGAAAAGAAGTATAAGCAATTCATATTTTGCCAACAGAAGAACATTCCTCGTTTTGCGGTACTCTTCTTGAATGTTTTTATGCTAACATATAGATT
>DBDD01000140.1:0-13898 GCA_002293365.1 Christensenella sp. UBA941
GCACTACTTGTATATTCTCACACGCATAGCGTGTGGCTTAATAGCCTAGTCATGGCTATGGAATCCTCAAGTACCAGGGAGGGTGGTGCATACAAGCCGACAATGGTGCAAAATAGTCGTCTCTGGTGTATCGTGTATCCTTGCGGGTGCTCCAGCCCCATATTTCGGCTGCTCCGAGGCCGATTTCAGCGCGCAAAATGCCCTCCGGCCAGTCCTAGAAAACAAAAACACCCCTATTATTGGGGAGTTTTTGCCCTTTGAAAGCGTATCAAAGTTGACGTCTGTACATGGTGCCGGTGGTCGGGGTCGAACCGACACGGTGTTGCCACCACTGGATTTTGAGTTTTGCATAAGTTCCGGTCGGCAAGGTATTTCAACGGTCATCCGTAGCCGTCCGAGACGCGAAAAACTCTATGAAATCAGCACCTTATCGGCGTACTACCTCTGAAAGTCCCGCCCCGCCTGCGTTCGTTCAAAAAAGCGGTTTTGAGCAAAAATCCGGACGTTGGAGGCCCATCGGAGGGAAATCCTCCGCATGAACGGGCGAAATAGATACTGAATGTACCGCGTCTGCCATGCCACGCTACAAATAATATAGCAAATCCATCTGCCATTGACAATTATTTCGAATGGAGACGCTATATGAAATCACGCAGCTACTACGAAGAACTGTTTTCGGAATATCCCGATGTCGTTACCTTGGACGAATTTCGAAAAATGCTCGGAGGCATTGGCGACAGCACCGCGCGGAAGCTGATGAGGGGTAATCACGTTAAGCATTTCTACATACGGGATACCTACCTTATACCCAAGGCGTGCGTCATAGACTACATACTGGGCGAGCACTATGCGGAATATCGCAAAGCGTTAAAGGTGCAAGTCGAGTAGTCGGGAAATGCTCGCATCCTTGCCGCCAGCTATTTCTTGGTCATGCCCTCTCCTTTATTATAACGCGGAGCGTATCGCCCGGTTGCTTCCCGATTTTAGCCCGGATGTCCTTGCGGATTCCAATGATATAGCAAACCGTGCCGTCCGCGTTTTTCACGCCCATGTTCACTATACTGCCGTCATACGGTTCGCCATCAAAGGTGGCGGACACCTTGACGCGCCCTTTCCCGAACTCCGACTTGACGTCATGCGGAAATACCACATACGCGCCGTCTTGGTCGGGAACTTTTTGGATTACGGCAGTGTATTCATATTCCTTGGGATTCACTGCCGCAATACCTTTTCCATCGCCTTGCCCTTCGCCAATTCATCCACTAACTTGTCAAGCCAGCGCACCTTCTGCATTAGTGGATCGTCAATCGCCTCAACGCGAACGCCGCAAACAACCCCGGTGATTTGACCGGCGTTCGGGTTCATCTGCGGAGCTTCGGTAAAAAACGTCTCGTAGTCAACCGATTTTTCGATCTGCGCCTCCAAGCCGGATTCGTTATAACCCGTCAGCCAACAGATGACCGTATCGACCTCCTGTTTGGTGCGCCCTTTTTTCTCGGCCTTTTTCACCAATAGCGGATAGACGCTTGAAAACGCCATCCTGTAAACGCGCTCGTTCGTCATCGCGTTTCCTCCCGCTTCGGCGCTTCTTCGGCTACGACATTCCAGTTCACGCCGAACTTGTCCGTTACGGCGGCGTGGAACACGCTGTAGAAGGTTTCGGTTGCGGGAAGCGTCACCTTGCCGCCCTCGCACAGCGCGTTAAATATAGACGCCGCTTCCTTCCCTGTTGAAACGGTTGCGGTCAGTCTGACACTATCGCCGCGAGTTACGTCCATCGCCTCATCCGCAAACCAGATATTTGTGCCGCAGACGGTCATTTCGGCGTGCATAACCCATGTGCGCAGAAGCTCCGGCGGGGTCTTGGAACCTTCCGGCATATAGTCGCCGTAATTCAGGATTCTTGGTTCACCGCAGGGAAAAACCGAGCGGTAGAAGTCCATCGCGTCCTTGCAGTCTCCGCTAAATACGAGATACGGTGTGATCATGTTCATGCCCTCCTAGTTGAGTATCGATAGTGGACGGTATGCGGATGTGTGTCGATACGGCGATTTTGTGTTCATCAAGTTCTCATTAAAATCACATGATCGATTATAACACGTTATTAGTAGTCAGAATAGGTGCTCTCTTCCTATGCACTTATTGAAACAGCCATTTGTTATGTCCGACCATTTCGGTACGAGGCAACTAACGAGACTTAGCGTTGTAATTTTATAAAAGTAATTACTGTTACAACTCAAATAAAAACATTTAATAGAGTTGTATATAATATTGTAATTACAATCCATATATGTTAAAATAGCCTTAGTTCTAGGGATTCTGCCCAGAGGAGGAAATGCGATGCCGGATAAAAAAGCGCCTCCCAAAGTACCGGTAATGGAACATTTGAATATCGCCGAATTTAACCGCGGGCAATCCTCTCGGCTTATTAGGGGCTTGGTCGCCGCCGATAAGACGGCTTATATTATGAAAAACGGAAAACCCATAGCGGTCGTAATGTCAAACGACCGTTATGAGCGTTTGTGTGCAGGAGGAGTAAACATCAATGAGTATTAACATTTCAGAGAAATCAAACTTTATTTGGAAAATCGCAGACATCCTGCGCGGTGACTATAAACAAAGTGAATACGGCGATGTGATACTACCGTTTACCGTGCTTTGCCGTCTGGACAGCGTTCTTGCCCCGACTAAGGAGCGGGTGATGGAGGTTCACCGGCAAGGAACATACAAGACTGAGTATGCAAAGCTGGCAGGGTTTAAAAGCATAACTGGTGGGCTGAAGTTCTACAATATCAGCGAGTTCACCTTCGACAAACTGAAGAACGATGCTGCAAATATCGCGGATAACCTGACTGATTTTATCAAAGGTTTTTCAGAGAACGCGCGGACGATTCTGGAATCCTTCGATATATACTCACAGATTGCCCGCTTGGACAAGGCGAATCTGCTCTACCTTGTTGTGTCCAGATTTGTGGACGACATCGACCTCCACCCCGATCACGTTTCCAACAACGAGATGGGCTATATATTCGAGGAGCTTATCCGCAAATTCTCCGAAATGTCCAATGAAACCGCTGGCGAACATTTCACCCCGCGCGAAGTCATCCGCTTGATGGTCGCAATATTATTTGCGCCGGATATGCAGCTTATCAATGAACCAGGCTTCATGGCTAAACTCTACGACCCGGCAGCAGGCACAGGCGGTATGCTTTCAGCAGGCATCGAATATGCCTCCGAGCTTAATAACCAAGCGATGATCGAGGTTTATGGCCAGGAATTGAATGAGAAGACCTACGCCATCTGTAAGTCGGATACGATGATCAAAGGAAAAGGCTACGAAAACATCCATCTTGGCAACAGCTTCACCGATGATGCTTTACCATATGGAACCTTTCACTATATGCTCTGCAATCCCCCTTTCGGCGTTGAATGGAAGAAATACGAAAAGTTCATCCGCGATGAGAACAAACGCGGAGATGCAGGGCGTTTTGGGGCTGGGCTTCCCCGTATATCCGACGGTTCGCTCTTATTCCTACAACACATGATAAGCAAGATGCTGGAATACGACGAAAAGGCAGAGGGATTGACCGGCTGCCGACTCGCCATCGTATTCAACGGCTCGCCGCTCTTCACGGGCGACGCTGGCAGCGGCGAGAGTGAAATCCGCAGGTGGATTATAGAAAACGGATGGCTGGAAACCATTATAGCCCTGCCCGATCAGCTTTTCTATAACACGGGCATTTTAACCTACGTCTGGATTGTGACGAACCGTAAGAAAGGCATCCGAAAGGGCAAAATCCAGCTAATTGACGGCACCTCGTTTTTCGAGCGTATGCGAAAGCCCCTCGGAGAGAAGCGCAAGCTGCTTGACGAGGAAAAGCATATTAAGCCGCTCGTCAATATCTACGGCGACTTTGTTGAGGGGGAGTTCTGCAAGATTTTTGACGAAGACGACTTCGCATATTGGAAGGTTACTGTCGAACGCCCGCTGCGGCTGAACTTCCAAGCATCGGCGGAGCGCATCAAGCGCATACGCGAGCAGATGGCGTTTGAAAACCTCGCAACGAGCCGCAAGCACAAACCAGCCGAGCACGAAGCCGAGATCGCCGAGGGCAAGAAGCAGCAGGAAGCTATCCTTGCCGCCATTACTGCGCTTGATGGCATCGTGCTTTACAAGAACCGCACTGAATTCAGCAAGCTGCTCCAAAAAGCATTCAAGAAGGCAGGGCTTGATGTTAAGGCACCGCTTATGAAAGCGATCCTCGCAGGGTTATCCTACAAGGACGAAACCGCCGATATTTGCACGGACTCCAAGGGCAATCCTGAACCTGACGCCGACCTTCGCGACACAGAGCAGATTCCGTTCAAGGAGGACATTGCCGCTTATATCCAGCGGGAGGTTCTGCCGTATGCGCCGGACGCTTGGGTGGACGAGAGTAAGACAAAGAAGGGCTATGAAATTCCGTTCACACGACATTTCTATAAATATACGGAACTTGGTGACGCTGACGAAACCCTCCGCGATATTCAGGCGCTTGGCGCAAAGATTCAGTCGGCGATTGCCGCGCTGTTCGGGGAGGTGTGAGTGTGGATAGATATGCTAAATATAAAGAAACAGGGGTTAGAGCGATTGGCAGAATTCCCTCCGATTGGGAAACTGTCAAAACAGCTTATGTTTTTAGTTTCGGACGTGGTTTGAGCATTTCTCGCGAGAATATGTCCGAAGAAGGAATCCCCTGCGTTCACTATGGAGAAATCCATGCCAGATATGGTTTCGCTGTTGATCCATCAAAAGATATCCTCCCGTGCATTGATGAGAGTTTCCTTGAAGCTGCTCCAAATGCACTTTTGAAATACGGCGATTTCTGCTTCGTAGGTTCTTCCGAAGATGTGGAAGGGTCAGGAAATTTCACGTATCTAAATAGCGATGTACATGCGTGCGCGGGTTCAGACACAATCATATTACGGGCAAAGCGTAAAATCAATTACCGCTTTGTAGCGTACATGTTTGATTCACTCTCTTTCCGCGAGCAGATTCGACCGGAAGTGTATGGGGTTAAAGTATTTCATCCAACCCAATCAATTATCAAAAGGGTTGTGGGTATCTATCCTTCTCTGTGTGATCAGGCTGCCATCGCTGCTCATCTCGACAGCCAAACAGCAAAGATTGATGAATCCCTCGCCGATCTCACGAACCAAGCAGAAATGCTCGACCGCTACAAACGGGAACTCATAGCTAACGCTGTGACGCACGGTTTGGATAAAGCAGCTCCGCGTCAGAACAGCGGCGTCGATTGGATTGGCGACGTTCCGTCCCACTGGGAAGTCACCAAGACAAAATGGATGTTTGAAATCGTAAAACGCATATACGGCAAGGAAGATCGCGATGTGCTTTCCATCACTCAGCGCGGCATAAAAGTTAAGGACATTGAATCGAACGACGGCCAGTTGGCGGAGTCCTACGCAAACTATCAGGTCGTTAATGTAAACGACTTCGCTATGAATTCTATGGACTTGCTGAGCGGCTGGGTAGATTGCAGCCTTTTCGAGGGCGTAACAAGCCCCGACTATCGTGTGTTCCGCTTCCTGCCAAGAAAGACGCAATGCCACAGCTATTACAAATATTTGTTCCAGATGTGCTATAAGAATCGCATCTTCTATCGACTAGGGCAAGGCGTTTCCAACCTCGGACGGTGGCGGCTCCAAGCTGATCAGTTCCTGAACATGCGCTTACCGCAGCCGCCCGTTGAAGAACAGGAGCTCATCGCGGCGTATCTCGACGAGAAGATCGCCAAGATAGATGGTTTGTCCGCTGATATCGCAACACAGATAGAAAAGCTTAAGCAGTATCGCCAAATTGTTATACACGACGCGGTCACAGGCAAAGTGAAAGTTACGGAGGGATAGGCTATGGCAATATCTACAACGGAGCGTACATTTGAACAGGAAATCGAATGGTGGCTCACCGAGGGTGTATGCACGGCTGACCGCTATAAAAAGGGCCATCCCGCTGATTACGACCGCGTACTTGCAATGGATAAGAACGCGGTATTGGCATTTATAAAAGACACCCAACTTGACATCTGGCAAGGGCTTTGTAAACGGCACGGTTCGGAAAGTTCAGCTGAAGCGGAGTTTTTCAAGCGTCTTAATTCGGAGTTGAATGCGCGCGGTATGATAGATGTACTTCGCCACGGCGTAGTCGATCTCGGTATCTCCGTGCGGCTTGCCTACTTTAAGCCGGGCAGCGGCAGAAACAAATCCGCGACCGCCCTCTATGACAAAAACGTCCTGCAAATAACGCGGCAGGTCAAATATAGCCTCGCCAATGAGAACTCCATTGACACGGTTATCTTCCTGAACGGCCTGCCGATTATAACCATCGAACTCAAGAACCCACTTACGGGTCAGACATATAAGAACGCCATCGGCCAATATCAGGAACACCGTAATCCGCGCGAACTGTTGCTTGCTTTCAAGAAGCGGGCTATAGTGCATTTCGCTGTGGATTCCGAGCAGGTTTGGATGACGACGTGGCTTAAAAAGCTCGATACGTATTTTCTACCGTTCAATAAAGGTGCCGAGGACGGTGGGGCGGGCAACCCAATAGCGGAAGGCGGTGACTATCGTACCGCTTATTTATGGAAAGAGGTTTTGCAACGGGACAGCATTCTCGATATTCTCCATCGCTTTGTGCAAATCTCGACAGACGACAAAGGCAATGAAAAACTGATTTTCCCGCGCTATCATCAGCTCGATGCTGTTCGCAATCTCGTTGCCAATGTTTATGAGAATGGCGCGGGCGAGAATTATTTGATTCAGCATTCAGCGGGTTCAGGAAAATCCAACTCAATTGCTTGGCTTGCACACCACTTGTCGAACCTGCACGATGCAAATGATGAAGTAATATTTCACAGCATCATCGTTATCACAGACCGCCGTGTGCTCGACAGACAGCTGCAACGCGATATATATAATATGGAACATAAAGCGGGCGTGGTCGTCCTCGTGGATAAAAACTCCAAACAACTCACTACCGCGTTGAATAATGGCGATAAGATAATCGTCTGTACTCTGCAAAAATTTCCTTTCGTTGACGTGCAAAAAATATCGACTACAGGCAAGCGGTTTGCTATTATCGTGGACGAGGCGCACTCATCGCAAACAGGTGATGCAAGCAAACGTATGAAGGAGATTTTGTCGGATATCTCGTTGCAGGGCGACGAGGCTATCGAAAAAAAGCTGCACGAGTTTGCGCTTGAAGAAGCAAAAATTGCAGCCGAAGAAAAGGATGTTGACGAAGAAATCGCAGATGAAATGGCGGCGCATGGCCGGCAACCTAATCTCTCGTTCTTTGCTTTTACCGCTACGCCCAAACAAAAAACGCTTGAAATTTTCGGACTAGAGATAGCCCCCAAAAAGTACAAACCAGTCCACCTCTATAGTATGAGGCAAGCCATAGAGGAGGAGTTTATCTTCAATGTCCTAGATAACTACATGACTTACGAAACTTACTTTCAGATAGGCAAGAAAATTGCTGATGATCCCATATACGGTAAGACCTTAGCGAATAAAGCTCTTGGCAAATACATGAGCCTCCATCCGCACAATCTCGCCCAGAAAACGGAGGTTATCATCGAGCATTTTCGTTCACAGGTACAGCACCGCATCGGCGGGAAGGCAAAGGCCATGCTCGTCACAGGTTCGCGCCTTCATGCCGTGCGCTATTTCTTTGAATTCCAGCGGTACATCAAAAAGATGCATTACGATTTGGGCATCTTGGTGGCTTTTTCCGGCACGGTGAAAGATAACGTGAGCGGTGAGGTGAAAGAATACACGGAATCCAACCTGAATAAATTTCCGGATAGCGAAACCGTGGAGAAATTCGATACCGCCGAATATCAGATTTTGATTGTCGCCGAAAAATACCAGACAGGGTTTGACCAGCCATTACTGCACACGATGTATGTGGATAAAAAGCTTGCGGGCATAAAGGCGGTTCAGACACTTTCACGCGTCAACCGCTCTTGCAGAGGTAAAACTGAAACCTTTATCTTGGACTTCGTTAACTCTCGCGAAGACATCGAGAAAGCGTTTCAGGACTACTATCAAGCGACGGGTGTGGATGAAGCGACCGACCCAAACACCATCTACGATATCAAAAATTCGCTTGATAAATTCATGGTTTATCGCGATAACGAAATTGATGCCTTTGCTAAAGTGTTCTTCAAAGAAAGCAAGGTGCAAGGTAATATCGACTTGGCGAAGCTAAATGGATTTCTCGACCCCGCTGTAGACCGATATAAGGCGCTGACCGAGGATCAGAATAAGTTTGATTTCAAGAGTGCGCTTGCGAAATTCATCCGCTTGTATTCATTCCTTACGCATATAATCAATCTCGGCGACGAGAAGCTCCACAAATTCCACGCTTATGCCAAATGCCTTCTTCGCAAATTGCCCAAAGACGATAAGGAACGCATTCCCGACATAGGCAGCGATGTTATGCTTCAATACTATCGGGGGCAAAAAGTATCCGAAGGCTCCATCGTTTTGGTGAACGAAGACGCCATTTTGAAGAATAAAACTTCCGGTACGGGCGCATCACCCGAAGATGAAAAAGAAGTTCTTTCCGCCATTATCCAAAGCCTAAACGAGCGACTCGGAACAAACTTTACCGAGATGGATAAGGTTCTGGAACAGTTCGTGCAGGATATGGCGGGCAACCAAGAAATGGTGCTACGCTCAAAAAATCCTCTCGACCTCTTCAAAATCATCTACGACAATACCATTATGGACGTCGTGTTGGGGCGCATGGCTAAAAATCAAGAGTTCTGCGAGAAGTATCTTGAGGACGAAGAATTTAGGCGTGAGGTCGATAATATTCTGTTGCCGCTTGTTCATGAACGGCTATCAAAAATATAGGAGGCTGACTCGTGACAAAGATGCTGTTCACACCCGTTCCACGTATATTGAAAGACCTTATAATGGAGGTCGAAAACGGCAAACTAGGTCTGCCAGAACTTCAGCGCGGCTACGTTTGGAAAGCCAAGCAAGTCCGCGACCTGCTTGATTCAATGTTCAAAGGCTACCCCATTGGTTACTTAATGATTTGGGATGCAGCAGACAGCACGGAGAAAAGTAAGCAGATCGGGATGGATAACAAGCCATTCGTAAGTCCAAAGAGCCTTGTCATCGATGGACAGCAACGGCTGACTTCTCTCTTTGCCGTTATGCGTGGTAAAAAAATCGTGGACGAAAAGTTCAACGAAAAGCTGATTATCATTTCTTTTAATCCGCTGACCAGAGCATTCGAAGTTGGTGACAGCGCAAAAAAGCGGGCCGCTGAGTGGATATATGACATTAGTGAGGTGTTCCTAAACGAGTCGCGAAGTTTCACTTACATCTCCGAAAAGGTGCAGAGCATGGCAGAAAGTCGCGAGAAAGCTGGCGGAATTCTCACCAATGATGAAAAGCAATCTATTCAACAAAACATAATGGACTTGCTATCGCTTGGTAACTTCGGCATTCCGACCTTAGAGTTAGACGGTAACTCAGACGAGGAGAGCGTCGCCGACATATTTGTGCGGGTAAACTCTGGCGGCGAGAAATTGGGCGAAGATGATTTCATTCTGACTCTCATTTCCGTCTACTGGCAGGAGGGGCGGCAAAAAATCGTTGAGTTCTGCCGGAACGCGAGAATCCCAAAGCAAGGCACGACATTCAACTTCCTGTTCCAACCCTCGCCTACACATATCATACGGGTGGCGATGAGCTATGGTTTCAAGCGGCCCCGGCTTCATTACGCATATATGCTTCTACGCGGACGCGACTTTGACAACGGCGTCTACTCCGAAAACCTCCGCATTCAACAGTTTGATAAGCTGAAAGCTGTGCTTGATAAAGTGCTAAATGTTCAGGTTTGGAAAGACTTCCTTAAATGCATTGATGCGGCAGGTTTTGTATCCAAATCGTTGATTTCCTCAGAGAATGCCTTGGTTTATTCCTACGCTATGTTCCTAATTGGAAAATTCGACTATGGTATGGACGCATCCGCGCTTCGCAAGCTGATCACGAAGTGGTTTTTTATGGCCGCTGTCACGGGCTACTATACTGGTTCTCCCGAAACCGATATGGAATCAGATATGGCGGATCTGCGCGGTGTGAAGTCGGGCGATGCTTTCGTGGCTTTACTAGAAGGAAAAATGGAAGCCGTATTTACGGGCGACTACTTCGATATTTCCCTGCCGAACAATCTCGCTAACTCGGCACCGCGCAATCCATCGTGGTTCGGTTATTGCGCCGCCTTAAACGTCCTCGATTCCAGAGTGCTGTTCTCAACTCTACATACAAGAGAGTTATTCAGCCCGACAGCCGATGGAATAAAGACCGCCCTAGAGCGGCATCACCTGTTTCCCAAAGCATACCTCGCGCGCATAGGTATTACAGATGATCGTGACCGTAATCAGGCGGCTAATTTCGCTTTCATTGAGTGGAACGACAACATCGAGATACTTGATACCAGTCCCGCTGAGTATATGATCGACCAGCTCGTCAAAATCCCTACAGACGAGAAAGAACGCGTATACGCCGACCATGCTCTTCCCGATGGTTGGGAACAAATGGAGTACACAGACTTTTTGGCGAAGCGACGTGTTCTTATGGCCAAGGTCATTAAGCGCGCATATGAAAGGCTGATGTAATGATACCTCAATCAAAACCGTCTACTGTTGTTGCTGAGAGGCAGGAGTTGATTGCTATTTAAGCGAATTATATATGTTGTAGATTTTTGTTTGTTTATTTACATTAATGCTTTTGTGTAGATGGGGATTCTAAGATGGATAAAATGGAACGGGCTTTTTATTATGTGAGTTTTGATCTGGCATTCCTGTCGAAGACCGGAAACGAATTCCAATCATTATTTAGTTCTATCATGAGTGCTCGCTATCCCACTGATTTTATATCTACTCGCACTTGGGGGCAGGAAGGCGATCACAAATGTGATGGTTACATATTGAGCACCGGTTCCTTTTATCAAGTATACGCTCCTGATGATTTAGATGCAAAGACAGCAGTCAAGAAAATGCAAGACGATTTCGCAGGTGCACTTGAAAAATGGCATGAGAAGATAGAGAATTGGGTTTTTGTTCATAATGCAAGGGTTGGAGTTCCTCCGCATATTCTACAGCAATTAACGGATTTTAAAAAAGACAATGCATCCATCGAGTTTACTCATATGGGAAAGCAAGAGCTCAAAAATATCTTATTTGAAACCAACGATAATTGTATCCGTAGCATACTGGGATCTGTCCCGACATATCAAGATGTCAACAATCTTTCTATGGAAGCAATTAAGCAAACACTACTCGGATTGGCAAAAAAGAGCTCTGCTCCAATGGGCATTATAACCCCTGTATCTGAAAAGAAGTTAGAGGCGAACGGCTTGTCGGAGGAATCAAAAATCCTTTTCGAAGCAGGCATGATAAAAAGCAATTTGATTGATAGCTTTTTCAGACAATGGCATGACCCTAGTTTAGAAGAACGAGCCGCAATTGAGATGAATAACCTTTACAAAGCCGCCGCCAGTGAATGTCCTGATCCAGACAGTGTGTTTCAGAAGATATTAACAACAATAAGCGGCGATGGCTTGGGCAATCCATCTGCAACAATATCCGCTTTAACCATTATGGCATATTTCTTTCAGACTTGCGATATTTTTGAACAACCCAGAGAGGAGGGAAAGCATGATATTGCCCACTAAACATTTGCGAAGCGAAGCGTCCTTGATTTATGTTGGTGGCATTATTCAAAATATCGTTGCCACTACACCCATGACGGTTGACCAGCTCTGGCATGGCACTAAGCATGAATATGTAAAACATGCTCATAGTTCTGATATCACGTATGATTGGTTTGTTTTAGCCCTGTCATTACTCTATTCAATAAACGCCATCTCCTTATCTGATGGCAGAATAGTAGGTGTAGCAAATGATTAAGAGAGTGTTTTCGACCCACACGAAGTTTCGCAGTCCCTGTTTTGAGAATGGTCTCAATTTATTCATTGTCGAAAAAACTGATATGTCAACTGATAAACAGACAAGAAATTCGGCTGGAAAATCAAGCCTTCTTGAAATAATACATTTTATTTTTGGCTCCGACAGTGATAAGAATGCTTTTTATAATAGAGAGGCATTCATTAACGACTTTTTCAGCGTTGAACTGGAGCTAAACGGTAAATCCTATGTGGTTTCGAGAGGCGCATTAAAGCCAAGCCGCATCTATTTTGATAACCGGATAGACATTGATTTAGATATGAATTTTGAGTTGGAGCACGATCAAGAACTCGGGCTGTTTTATTCGAGTGTTAATGATTGGAAAAAGGCTGCTGGTGAATATCTTTTTTCTATACCGTCCGTTGGAAAATCAAAATACTCACCTTCTTTTAGAGCTATTCTATCTTATCTCGTTCGCAGAGAAGTATCGGGTGGGATGATGGAACCTAAAAAGAATGCGCGGCAACAGCAACCATACGACGAGCAGATTAATTTATCTTTTTTGCTCGGACTAGATTGGACGCTGTCAAGTGATTTTCAGGTTCTGCGCGATAAAGAAAAAGCACTTAAGGAGCTTAAGAAGTCTCTCAAGCAAGGCTTTTTAGACACATTTGTAGAATCCCCTGCAAATTTGCGTTCTCAAATTGCAGTATTAGAAGGCAAAATAAAGAATATGCAGTTGAACCTTAGTACATTCAACCTCTTACCAGAATATAGGAAATACGAAGAAGAGCTTACAAGAATCAATATTGAGATAAAGACTTGTATTGACAAGAATACGATAGAAAGTGAGCTGCTTAAGTCTCTGGAAAACTCTGTGGAGGAGGCAATCAGCCCTAATTATGACTCCTTGCAGGAGTTGTATAAGGAATCTATTCAAGTGTTTCCTGAGATCGTAAAAAAACGATTTGAAGAAGTACAGAATTTCCATGATTCAGTTATTAAAAACCGAAAGCTCTATTTGGAGGCGGAAATTACCCGCATGAAGAATAGTATCACAAACCGAGGCACAGATATATCGCGGCTGACGCAGAGGCAAACCTTTGTCATGGACTTATTGCATACGCATGGGGCTTTAGAACAATACAATAAGCTCAATTCTGATTTGCTTAAAAAGCAGGCAGAATTAGAAGATTTGAAAAAAAAGCTGAAAACCGCAATGGATATAGAAGATGCAAAGCCACGCTTGGACATGGAACGTGCCGCTTTAACTCTAAAAATCGGTCAAAACATCGAAGAGAATAATGAGCGAATTAGTAAGGCTATACAGCGGTTTGAAAATATATCGTCAACGCTTTTTGAGAAAACCGGGTTGCTAACTGTTGAAAATACAGCAAATGGAGTAGCCATTGATGTAACCAAACAAGGCGATAAGAGCAAAGGTATTAAGTCCATGCAAATATATTGCTTCGACATGGCTTTGGTTTCATTGCTATGCGAACAGGGCGAAAAAATAGATTTTGTAATCCACGACAGCCATTTGTTTGATGCTGTAGATTCTAGGCAAGTAGCTCATGCGCTAGTGACTGGTAAAAACTTAGCGACTCAGTACAATTTCCAATATATTGTTACTATGAACTCCGATCAAATACCGTACAAGGATTTGCCAGACGATTTTGAGATCGATTCGGTAATTGCTCAACCTCGACTAACGGATACGGATGACGGAGGATTATTCGGGCTAAGATTTTAAGTTATTGTTGATAGAGAGCATGTTTTTTGATCATTGATCATTGGATAACAGATATCATATTGCTTTGAACAGATAAAAGGTCGCTTGTTCTTTTTTACGCAAGAACAAGCGACCCTTTTTCAGTCCCCCGCTTTTCATACATAGCCGTCCGCGCC
>DBDD01000140.1:13920-14288 GCA_002293365.1 Christensenella sp. UBA941
ATTGCCCTGTGCAATCAAAAAGGCGGCGTCACCAAGACCACCACGACGGCGAATCTCGGTATCGGGCTTGCTATACAGGGAAAGAAAGTGCTGCTGGTGGATGCCGATCCGCAGGGCGACTTAACAACGGCGCTGGGCTGGCCGGACAATGAAAGCCTGCCCGTCACACTCTCGACCATCATGGACAACATCATCCAAGACCGCGACTTTGAGCATTACGGCGGCATATTGCACCACGACGAGGGCGTAGACCTCATACCGTCCAGTATTGAGCTATCCGGCATGGAAATGACGCTCGTCAACGCTATGAGCCGCGAGTTTACTCTACGCGAGTATTTAGGGCGCATCAAGCATGAGTATGATTACGT
>DBDD01000140.1:14376-16943 GCA_002293365.1 Christensenella sp. UBA941
GCAAGGTGAAGAAGCAAATCAATCCCGCCTTAAAGGTGGACGGAGTTTTATTGACCCTTGCCGACATGCGCACCAACCTCGCCAAAGTGACGGCGGAAACCCTGCGTCAGCAATACGGCGGCGTTTTGAAAATCTACAAGACGCAAATACCCGTAGCCGTAAAAGCGGCTGAAATCAGCGCGGCGGGGCAGAGCATTTACACCTATGACAAGGGCAGTAAGGTTGCGCAGGCATACGCCGATTTCACGAAGGAGGTGCTGCTGGATGGCGAACGCAATAAAGCTAAATCTGCCGTCAGCAGATGATCTCTTTACTACGCAGGAAGAGCGGGATGATATGAAGCGCGAGCGGGTTATGGATATTCCGCTAAGTGAAATCAGTGATTTTCCCAATCACCCGTTCAAGGTGCGCATGGACGCCGACATGCTTGAAATGTCGGAGAGCGTCAGGCAGTACGGCGTGTTGGTTCCCGCTCTTGTGCGCTCAAAAGAGGGCGGCGGGTATGAAATGATAGCCGGACACCGCCGCAAGACGGCGAGCGAGCTCGCTGAACGCGGCGATATGCCCTGTATTGTCCGCAATTTAACAGACGATGAAGCCACCATAATCATGGTGGACAGCAATTTGCAGCGGGAAACGATACTGCCGTCTGAAAAGGCTTTTGCTTATAAAATGAAGCTGGACGCCATGAAAAGACAGGCTGGAAGACCTAAAAAAGAAAATATGTCCCCAGTGGGGACGAATTTGCGTTCTGACGAACAGCTTGCTCAACAAACAGGCGATAGCCGTAACCAAATTCACCGGTATACCCGCTTAACCAAGCTTCTTCCCGAACTCCTGCAAATGGTGGATAATTCAGCTACGCGGGAGAAGGATACGCGCCAAATCGCTATGCGTCCCGCCGTCGAGCTTTCCCACCTGCCGAAAGAACAACAACAAGCCGTATATGAAGCTATCGAGAGCGAGGACTGCACCCCATCCCACGTTCAAGCTATGAAGATGCGGAAGTTTTCCGAGGAAGGGAAATTGAACGAGGGCGTGATCCAATCCATCATGCAGGAGGAAAAGCCCAACCAGGCGGAGCAATTCAAGCTACCCAAAGAGAGAATCAGCAAATTCTTCGCGCCGGGGACGCCCGCGCAGAAGATTGAAGATACCATCGTCAAGGCGCTGGAGCTATGGCGGCAGCGAGAGCGCCAGCGCAATGAGGCGAGATAATCCGTCCAACGCACTCACAAGGGAGTAATCTGCTCTTTTCTGCCGATAAAGGCGCTTTGCCGCTCTCCCCCTCTCCCAGACCCTCACCCCCTATAACCGGCTAACCAACCGAAAAAGAAATATAGCGGTTATTCGTACCTTTGAGGAAGATCATGTTTTCCCCTATACTTGGGGCATAAGGAGGTGCTCAGAGCATGAAATTGAAGCACATATTGACGATTGGCCTACTGGCCGTTATGCCGTTTAGCGGCTGCACGCGCAGTAGCGACGGAATAGAATCTCTTTACGAGGCCAACGAGGTTCCCATCCAAGCGACGGCGACCGCCCTACCTGCGAAGGAAAGGGCCGATGCTACGCAGGAGCTTTCTTTTTCGGCAGGTAAAACACCATCATCCCCTACGGCAACTCCGCAGGCAACGGAAAAGCCCACGGTCGCGGCTACGTCAACGCAAGCGGAAACGCCGGAGCCGGACACCACATCCAACCCCACCGCGACGCCAAGGGCAGTGGAAACGCCCGCGCCCAAACCAGAGGTTACGCCAAAGCCGGTGGCGACAGCCACGCTTATTGCGATCTCAATGGTTCCAACGGTTACACCGCCGACCGTAACCCCGATGCCAGCGCCGGAACCGCCGTTACCTGCGCCTATCTCCACTCCGGCAGAAACACCCCCGCCGGAGGAAGAAATGACGGTGGAGGGCGACGGCTACGGCAACAAGGTCTTAACTGGCGTCAACGAGGTTCGGGCGATCAACGGATTATCGCCGCTAAGCTACGGCGGTTCGGGTTCGCTCATGGACAGATGCAAGGAGATGGCGCAAGGCGGAACGCTGTTTGCGCCAACCGGTTCCAACGAGTCCACGTCCAAATCCAACGACGGCGGTAAAACGATGGGCATAATGAGTGCCGTACACGCATGGGGCATCGGCAATGGGGATTATTCCATCCTAAATGTCGCGTCCGTGGTGTACAATGGAACCCGGTGGACAATCGTCAGCGCGGAATAGCACATATGCAAACAACAGAATAAACAAGCACAGCGAAAAACCGGGCAGAGCACCCGGTTTTTTTGCGCCCAAAATCAAGGAGGTCATTATGAAAAAGAATCCCAAGCATCTTGGAAAGCGTCTGCTGGCTATGCTGATATGCGTTCTCTCCATCCTTTCCTTGTTCCCCGTCACCGCGCTTGCCGCATCCGAGGTGGAGGTAGAATCCCGCAACGTCACATCGTATATGGAGTATCTGAGCGACGAAGGAATATGGAAGGAGCTTAATACGCCCGACCACTATATCGTCGGCACCAACGAAATCGCCTATTGCTTGCAGCATATGAAAAGCAGCCCGCATGT
>DBDD01000140.1:17031-19153 GCA_002293365.1 Christensenella sp. UBA941
GGTGCGCTACGGCCAACGCCATCAGGTTCTGGCTGAGTGAAAATGGCGACAGCAGCCAGTATGCTTTCACGAACAGGTCCGAAAATCCCGACCGTATCCGGGCGTATAGCGGATATGAAAATGTGCTGGCCTACGCCGACCAGCTTTTAGGGTATGCCCGAAGCGGACAGGCGTTGCAGCATCTGGTCAGCTTCTCCCCCTCCAATATCAGCATGGCGCTGGACGGCAATTACTTTGTGGGAACCACGTCGGTGACGCTCATCAACTGCAACGGCGGGTACACCCTCGACCAAAGCAGCCTGCCATCCGGCGCACAGATCACAGGGTTTACGGGCAGGAGCGGCGATGTGCTCACGATCCGCGTTCCACAGGAATACGGCAACAGCACGATCACGCTAAAAGCAAACGGGCTGGATGACCGAGTGACCGCCAACATCTTTATGTACGTCAGCGCGCGCAGCAGCCATCAAAACGTCGTTGCCATCGGCTCGGGCGGTTATCATCCGGCGGGCGAAGGCTCTTTCACGCTGAGAACGCCCGCGTATGGCGAGCTACAGATCGTCAAAACCACCAAGAACAACGGCGGCGGCGTGGCTGGCTTTCAGTTCCGCGTTACCAAGGACGGTTCGCTTATTGGAACCTACACCAGCGGCAGCGACGGACGTATCAGCATCCCCAATCTTATGGCGGGAACGTATACGGTGGAGGAGATCGGCCTCACGGACGAATTTGTAAAGCCCTCTCCTAACCCCGTAACCGTGGAGGTCAGGTCTGCGCAGACGGCCACCGTCAGCTTTGACAATGTTAAGAAGCAGGGCGTTATCACCGTGCAAAAGATCAACGCAAACCCCGCAATGGGCGATTATTCCCTCGCCAATGCGGAGTTTATTGTGAGGAACGCAGGCGGTACGACGGTGGACACCATCAAAACCGACGCCAGCGGGCGTGGGCAATCCAAGCCTCTGCCGCTCGGAACGTATACCGTGACGGAATCCAAAGCGCCGTGGGGTATGGTGCTGGATACGACCGTCCACACCCGCACCCTCACCGGCGCGTTGGGTACGGCGGCAATCGTCTACTGCCCCGAAATTAACGTACAGGAGAAACCGCAGGTAGGCAGGGTAACGGTCACAAAGAGGGACGCGGAGACGGGTTCAACGGCGCAGGGCGACGCATCCCTCTCCGGCGCGGTGTTCGATTTGCTGGACACGCAGGGCAACCTTGTGGAACGCCTGTATTGCGGCGAAAGCGGCAGCGTAACATCAAAGGAAATACCTTTGGGCGAATACGTTGTAAAGGAAGTTACGCCGCCGACGGGGTATATCCTCTCACAGCAAGGTTACACGGTCAACATCGAATACGCAGGACAGGAAGCGGCAGTCAATACCGTTTCCACTGCTGTAAAAAACACCGTCATCAAGGGGCGCATCCAAATCGTGAAGCATAGCGATGTTCCCGATCCGCAGATAGACCCGGAGAATCCGCAGGTGCAAAAGCCGCTGGCAAGCGTCGTGTTCGACGTATTTCTGAAATCGGCGGGCAGCTACGAAAACGCGAAAGAAACGGAGCGAGACCGCATTACCACGGACGAGAACGGATATTGCCGCACAAAGGACTTGCCTTACGGTGAATACGTGGTGATGGAAACCCTCGGCGCTGACGAGCACAAGGCATGCGACCCCTTTGACGTATTCATCGGTCAGAATGACCGCACCTATTATTTCATCGTGGAGAATGTGGCCTATTACGGCAAGGTGAAGATCGTCAAGACGGACGCTGAAACGGGCAAGGCCATCGCGCAGCCGGGTATCGAATTTAAGGTGAAGAATACCGCAAACGGCGAATGGGTATCTATGAACATTCTGTACCCCACGCCCGTTACCATCGACAGCTATCTCACTAACGCCGAGGGCTGGCTGGTGATGCCTATGCCGCTGCAATATGGCAGCTACGAACTCTACGAGGTACAAAGCTCGCAAGGGTATTTGCTATCGGAAACGCCCATCCCATTTAGAGTAACATCAGACGAGCCGCAGGAATTTCTTGAGGTCAGGATGCCAAATAAGCCCGTCATGGGCAAGGTGATTGTGGAGAAATCGGGTGAAATGCTGGCGGGCGCGGA
>DBDD01000140.1:19213-23926 GCA_002293365.1 Christensenella sp. UBA941
CCCGGACGGCACGGTGCGCATGGCGGCAGGAACGATTGCCGATACGCTCACCACCGGCGCAGACGGCACAGCCGAATCCAAGCTGCTGTATCTGGGCGATTACTACGCCGTGGAGTGCCAAGCGCCCAACGGCATGATATTGGATACCACGGAGCATGACTTCTCGCTGGTGTATGAAAATCAGACCACCGCGATAGTGTCATCGCAGGTAGGCATATTCAATGAACGCCAAAAGGCGGCGNNCCAAGCATTGTGAGATGCCCGAAAACGCGGCGGAGGATTTTGAACCGTATGCCAGCGTCGTGTTCGGCTTATTCGCCCGCGAGGATGTAATGACCGCCGACGGCGCGATTGCCATAACCGCTGACAGCTTGATAGAGCTTATCACGCCCGACGCGGATGGCGAAGCAACCGTAACAAGCGATTTACCCTTTGGCAGCTACTATGCAAAAGAACTGCAAACGGGGCCTGCCTACGCGCCGGATGATACCGAATATGACCTTGTATTCGAATACGCTAGACAGGACACGGCCACCGTGGAAATCGCGGTAAACGATGGCAAGGCTATCGAAAACCGCCTGCTGCGTGGTGGCTTAAAGGTAATCAAGACATTTGAGGGCAGGGAAACGCCGATTGCTGGCGTACCCTTCACCGTCACAGGGCAGACCTCGGCGGGAACCATCGTCGAAACCGAAGCCATGACGGATGAAAATGGTGAGATATTGCTGGAGAACCTGCTGGTCGGGCGCTATATCGTCAAGGAACTGGAAAGCGAGCTGACGGCAGGCTATGTGCTTTCCAATGAAGCCGTTGTAACCGTTGCGGCAGATGTTACGCGGGAAGTCTCCATCCACAACAAGCTCATGCGCGGCGACTTGAATATCATCAAGACGTTTGAGGGCAAGGATACGCCGATAAAAGGCGTAAAATTCACCGTTACGGGCAATACGGTCACGGGCTCGGAATATTCCGGCGAGTTTGAAACGGACGAAACGGGCAGTATCCGTATTGAGGGCTTGCCAATTGGAGAATACACCGTCAAGGAAATCGCATCCGAGCTGACAACAGGCTATGTGCTGGCGGTTGAGCAGACCGCCACGGTTGCCCATGAGGAGCTTATTGAGCTGGCGTTTGAGAACAAGCTGGTTCGCGGGAACGTGAAGCTGGTTAAGACGGATAAGGCGGACGGCGCAAAGCTGGCTGACGCGGTGTTCGACCTCTACGGCACGGACGGATTGCAGATGGGCGTATATGTTACCGACGCAGACGGCGAACTGCTCATACAGGATTTGCCGTATGGCACCGGCTACAAGCTGATCGAGTCCGCCGCGCCGGAGGGCTACAGGCTGGATAATGTTGAGTTTGTTTTTGACATTACCGAGGACGGGGCGACGCTGGAATATGCGGCGGTCAACGAAAAAGCTCCCGAACCCACGCCGGAGCCGACGCCAATAGCGACACCCACTACCGTCCCCGGCAATCCGCAGACGGGCGATGAAAGCAACCCCATCCTGTGGCTTATATTGAGCATACTGTGCGTGGCGGGTATCGCTGTCGCTGTGCGCATAGCTGTCCGAAAGAAGCAGACGGAAAAATAGCGAGATACGCGCTATACGGGAGCGGCCTCATAATGGAGCCGCTCCTTTTACATATCCAAAGATATGTAGAAAGAGAGGGCGCAGAATGAATAGATTTCGGAAATACCGCCTTTCCAGAGAGCTTGATACTACCGCGACCGGCAAGCTTCTGTATTTGTTCCTGCTGGACGCCGTGGACGCAAACGGCAAAATCACCATATCGCATCGGCGCATCGGTGAAACGCTGGGTTTGAGCCGTAACACGGTAAGTCGCAATCTCCGCAGGCTGCATAAGCGCGGTTATATCGACGTTATACCGCAGTTCCATGAGGACGGCGGCAGAGCCGCAAACAAATATTTCTTAATGGATTGAAGGGGTGATGAAAAATGAGCGACAGCACGGAAAAACGCATGATAGGTGATACGGGATATGAGGTTCAGCGCAGCTTTTGGATAAACGGCAAGGAAATCCTGCTCGCGGAAAACATGTCGGCCAAGGACGGACAGTTTTACCTTGTGGTGCAATACCGGGAGCATGGCATTCTCTGTGAATATTCGCGGGGTGAAGCCAGCGGCGATTATCTTGAAGTCTTACGTGCATTCACAGGGCGCATCAATGAGGAAATCACTGCGCTGCAATCTGAGCGCGACGCGCTGAATCCCCCCGGCGAATTGTTTTTAGCCGAGCACTGTTATCCTCACAGCTATGCCGACAGCATCGAAAACAAGATGATTGCCATAAAAGCCTCGGCATTCAGCCCTGAATACAGGCGCGACGATATGCAGCTTGTTTTCGCCACGCACGGGAAAGGTACAAGGGCGAACGCGCGGGGCAACGCCGTCTATTGCTATCACCTTAACAACGGCGAGCATACCCGCTTTGAGCGATATGACGTATTGGGAGCGGTGCGCCCAGAGTGTATCCCCGATTGGGCGAAGGAGAACCTTGCCCGCATACAGGATGAAAGAACTAAACCTTCCGAAGAAAAAGAATACGCGAGCAACTATGAGATCACCGAGCGCATTGAAGCGGGGCAAAAAGCATTCGTGCTAGGGTATTGCGAGAAAGCCGTCAATCCCTACGGCACTTGGCAGGGCTATAAAAACCGCAAGAGCGATTTTGATTACGGCCATTATTTTGATGATTACGAAAGCGCAAAAGCGGATTTGCGTGAACGCGCCGCAGCCGAGCAGCAGCGCCTTGATCGCAGTAAGTCTCGCGATAAGGACAGCAGGTAGAGTCTATGAACAACAGAATAATGCGCATCAGCGACGGGCGGGTGTACCGCTGCGTCGAATGCCCCTATCGAAACCGCGAAACCGGCTTTTGCGGTTTCTGTATGCGGAAGGTCATTGACGATATGGCTGCGCTAAAGACGAAGGAAAAGCAGGAAACCGATATCTGACCGCTATACGAAAATACTCAATAAGGAGGTGCGCCGATGGCGACGAAATACCAACTGATTACGCAGGCATACGAAAGCGCCCTGCAAAGAGTGACCACTTCCCCCGCCGCATGGACGACGTTTCTTCGCTCGGCCTGCCGCAACTACAAATGCCGCTTTGACGAGCAAATCCTCATATATGCCCAGCGCCCGGACGCAACGGCAGTGCTTGAAATCGAGCAGTGGAACCGCTTGTTTGGGCGCTGGGTAAACCGGGGCGCAAAGGGCATCGCCGTTTTTGACGGTGAGCACAACGGAAAATCCCGCTTGAAGCATTACTTTGATATTTCCGACACCCACGAAAGCCGCTTTTCTCGTCCCGTTCCACTATGGGAAATGCAGCCGGAATACGAATCGGAGGTCATTGAGCATCTTGAGAATTCCTTTGGCGAGTTGGAGGACGCTTCCACGCTTGCCGCCGCGTTTATATCTACGGCTAAGAACGCCGTGGAGGATAATCTCCCCGATTATCTGCATGAACTCAAATATATCCGCGATGACAGCTTTCTGGAAGATTTGGACGATCTCAATGTGGAGGTGGAGTACCGCTCCGCGCTTCAAAGCAGCGTGGCTTATATGCTGTTAGCGCGGTGCGGCATCGACCCGGACGAACACCTTGAACGCGAGGACTTCCAGCACATAATGGATTTCAACACGCGGCAGACGGTGAACGCGCTTGGTCTCGCCGCCAGCGATATTGCCGAGGCCTGCTTGCGTGAGGTTGCCGTCACCGTCTTAAATATGCAGAAACGGGAGCGAAACGCAAATCGCACATTGGAAACCGCCCCTGCGCAGGGGGATAATATCATCGATAATATAGTCGCGGAAAGGAGCGCTGATGATGGAAGGATTAACGTATCGGATGGAGGGAGATTATCAGGTTCCCAACCTGACGCTGCCGGAGGAGCCGCCCATAATCCTTGGCAAGTTCGCATTGCTAAGAAAGAAGCACCTGAAGCAGAACCGCAGGATACTGTTCGTAAATCTGTTGACGGCAGGGACGCTCAACCGGCATTTGACGGAGATCGAGCAGACGGCGAACGAACGGATGGAACTGCTGACCGCACAGATGGCGACGGCGCAGGGCATAGACGAGCGGATGAAAGCCCAAGACCAGATGAAATGGACAGGCTTGATGAACAACATCAGGCACAGAGCGGAGGAGACGATACTCCAAGACCTGATATTCGTATAAAGCCGCTGCCGACGGAAGCGGCGCAACTCAGTTTGTTCGGTGGAGCGGAGGAAGAAAAATCCCCCGCTTTTTCTTTGCCGTTGCTTTCCCAAGCGCATGAATCCGAATCCATTATCGGCAACCGCTACGAAATCGATGGCAGGCTGTTTGAGGTGGAGAGCTTTGACAAGGACAGCGAACGCGTGCAGTTGAGGGATATAACCTTTCAGAGCGGCGCAGGCTTCCCCATTTTCCGTAATGAACCCGTTTCATTCATACAGCAGTTCACACCCATTGAGCTGAGGCCCGATTTTGAAATAGGAAGCGAACCCGCAAAAGCAGAAATTACGCCGGAGGAATCCAGCGTACTCTCGGATGATGCGGACGCATATTTACCAGCCGAAAAAGAAACGGAGCCGACCGAAGCAGAAATCCTTACTCCTTCATGGGAACAACCCAAGCGCCGGAGCCGCGCGCAGAGCTTTGATCCGCATCCCGAAATCCCCTTATCGGAGCG
>DBDD01000140.1:23947-36445 GCA_002293365.1 Christensenella sp. UBA941
AACGTGGACGCCATAAAGACCTTGCAGGTCATTGAAGAAGAAAACAGATTCGCCACGCCGGAGGAGCAAGAGATCTTGGCGCAATATGTGGGATGGGGCGGTTTGCCGCAGGCGTTTGACCCCGAAAACACCTCATGGACAAATGAATACGCCGAGCTGAACGCCCTGCTATCCCCGGAGGAATGGAAAAGCGCAAGGGAAACCACATTGAATGCGCACTATACCTCTCCCACAGTTATCAAAGCTATCTATAAAGCCGTGGAGAATATGGGCTTTGCGACAGGCAATATATTGGAGCCATCCTGCGGAATCGGCAATTTTATGGGGCTTGTGCCGGAGAGCATGAGCGACAGTAAGCTGTTCGGCGTGGAGATCGACAGCCTCACCGGGCGCATCGCCCGCCAGCTATACCAGAAGAACAGCATCGCCGTACAGGGCTTTGAAACCACCGATTTACCCGACAGCTTTTTTGACCTCGCCATCGGCAACGTGCCTTTCGGCAGCTACTCCGTTTCCGACAAGCGGTACGACAAGCATAAATTCCACATCCATGACTATTTCTTTGCGCGGACGCTGGATAAGGTGCGCCCGGGCGGTATCGTGGCGTTTGTGACCAGCAAAGGCACTATGGATAAGAAGAATTCCGCCGTGCGTAAATATATCGCGCAGCGGGCGGACCTGCTGGGCGCGATACGCCTGCCCAACAATGCGTTCAAGGCCAACGCCGGAACGGAAGTCACAACGGACATCATCTTTCTGCAAAAGCGCGACCGCATGGTGGATATTGAACCCGATTGGATTCATTTGGGGCAAACGGATAGAGGTATACCCGTAAACAGCTATTTTGTTGAGCATCCCGAAATGATCCTCGGTGAAATGGCTTGGGATAAATCCATGTACGGGAACGAGAAAGAAACCGCCTGTATTCCTTTCGAGGACGGCGACCTCGCGGCGCAGCTCGACGAAGCCATTACCAATATTCACGCGGAGATCACCGAGTATGAGATGGATGATGATCTGGAGGAAGATCACTCCATGCCCGCCGCCCCTGATGTGCGCAACTTCTCTTATACCGTTGTGGACGGGCAGATCTATTATCGGCAGGACAGCCGCATGGTTCCCGTGGAGATGCCCGTTACGACGCAGAACCGCGTCAAGGGCTTGATCGAGCTGCGGGAGTGCGCCCGCAAGCTGATTGAGTACCAAACCGACAATTACCCCGACGGCGATATTCACGCGGAGCAATCGCGGCTCAACCGCCTATACGATGCCTTTGCCAAGAAATACGGGCTGATTAATTCGCGCGGTAACAGTATCGCCTTTGCGCAGGACAGCGCCTATTGTCTGCTGTGTTCGCTTGAGGTGCTGGACGAAAACGGCGAGCTGGAGCGCAAAGCCGATATGTTCAGCAAACGCACCATCAAGCCGCATATCCCTGTTACCCATGTTGACACGGCCTCCGAAGCATTGGCGGTATCCATGTCCGAACGGGCGCGGGTTGATCTTGCGTTCATGTCGGAATTATCCGGCATAAGCGAGGACGCGCTGGTCAAGGAACTGGAGGGCGTTATCTTCCTCAATATCGGAATCGCCCACACGCAGGAAAAAACGTATGTTACCGCCGACGAATATCTTTCCGGCAACGTGCGCGAAAAGCTGGCGCTGGCCAAAGCCGCCGCCGCTGCTGTGCCGCAGCTTGAAGCCAACGTCAAGGCATTGGAAGCGGCTCTGCCGAAGGATTTGACCGCCGCCGAAATCTCCGTGCGCATGGGCGCGACATGGCTGCCGCCCGATGTGGTGCAGCAGTTTATGTACGAGCTGCTGCAAACGCCGCCCTACGCGCGGGAGCGGATAAGGGTGCATTACACCGCATACAGCGGCGATTGGAACATCACTGAAAAGAACTATGACCGCACCAATATCCACACCTTCAACACCTACGGCACGCAGCGCGTAAACGCCTATAAGATTATCGAGGAAAGCCTGAATCTGCGGGATGTGCGCGTGTGGGATAAGGTGTATGACGAGAGCGGTAACGAAAAGCGCGTTATCAACAAAAAAGAAACCGCCATCGCGCAGGCGAAGCAGGAGATCATCCGCTCCAGGTTTTCGGAATGGATATGGAACGAGCCTTCCCGCCGCGAACGGCTGTGCCGCCTGTATAACGACAGGTTCAACAGCATTCGCCCCCGTGAATACGACGGATCGCATCTGACCTTCCCCGGCATGAACCCGGAGATCACCCTGCGCAAGCATCAAGTGGACGCCATCGCGCGCATACTCTACGGCGGGAACACGCTGCTGGCGCACGAAGTGGGCGCGGGCAAGACATTCGAGATGGTTGCGGCCGCAATGGAGAGTAAGCGTTTGGGGCTGTGCAACAAGAGCCTGTTTGTCGTGCCGAATCATATCACGGAGCAATGGGCGGCGGAGTTTTTACAGCTTTATCCCTCCGCCAACATCCTTGTGGCGACCAAGAAGGATTTTGAAACCCGAAACCGCAAGAAATTCTGCGCCCGCATCGCCACCGGCGACTTCGACGCCGTAATCATCGGGCATAGCCAATTCGAGAAAATCCCCATGAGCGCCGAGCGGCAGGAAGCCATGATCGAGCGGCAGATCGACGAGATCGCGATGGGCATCGCGGAGGTTAAGGAAAACAAGGGTGAACGCTACACCATCAAGGCGATGGAGAGGATGAAGAAAAGCCTTGAGGTAAAGCTGAAGAAGCTAAACGACCAGAGCCGCAAGGACGATGTTGTTACGTTTGAGGAATTGGGCGTTGACCGGCTGTTTATCGACGAATCGCATTATTACAAAAACCTCTTCTTGCTCACGAAAATGCGCAACGTGGGCGGCATCGCGCAAACAGAGGCGCAGAAATCCTCCGACCTGTTCATGAAAACGCAGTACCTTGATGAAATCACCGGCGGGCGCGGTACGGTATTTGCCACGGGAACCCCGATCAGTAACAGCATGGTCGAGCTTTATACCATCCAGCGGTATCTACAATACTCCGAGCTTGTGCGCCAAGGGCTTCAGCATTTTGACGCTTGGGCGTCCACCTTCGGGGAGACGGCAACGGCCATCGAGCTTGCGCCGGAGGGTACGGGTTACCGCGCCAAGACCCGCTTCGCTAAGTTTTACAACCTCCCCGAGCTCATGTCCATGTTTCGTTTGGTTGCCGACATTCAGACCGCCGATATGCTCAATCTGCCCGTACCAAAGGCAAATTTCCACACGGTTGTCATAAAGCCTAGCCAGTGGCAAAAGGATATGGTTGCGGAGCTGGCCGAACGCGCGGAGAAAATCCGCAAGGGCGACGTTGACCCGCATATCGACAATATGCTCAAGGTGACGAACGACGGACGAAAGCTGGCGCTCGACCAGCGCATGATCAATCCCCTGCTGCCCGACGAGCCGGAGGGTAAGGTTGCGGCCTGTGCCGATAACATCCTCCGCATCTGGGAGGAGGGCAAGGCCGAGCGGCATACGCAGCTTGTTTTCTCCGACTTGTCCACTCCCAAGTCCGCAGATAAGGAAACGGGCGAACGCGCCTTTAACGTCTACGATGATATACGCGATAAGCTGACCGCCAAAGGTGTACCAGCCGAAGAAATAGCCTTTATCCACGACGCCGACACCGAAGCCAAGAAGAAGGAGCTTTTTGCAAAGGTCCGCAAAGGGCAGATTCGCGTATTGCTGGGCAGCACGCAGAAGATGGGTGCCGGAACCAACGTGCAGGATCGGCTAAAGGGGTTGGGCGATCTCGATTGCCCGTGGCGACCGTCCGACTTGGCCCAGCGGCTGGGCAGAATCGTCCGGCAGGGCAACAAAAACGCGGAGGTGGATATTTACCGATATGTCACGGAGGGGACGTTCGACAGCTATTTATATCAGCTCGTTGAGAATAAGCAGAAGTTCATCGCGCAGATTATGACCAGCAAGGCTCCCGTGCGCGTGGCCGAGGATATAGACGAAACCGCCCTCAGCTACGCCGAAATCAAGGCGCTTGCGACGGGTAATCCTCTCATCATCGAGAAGTGCCAGCTTGAAATGGATGTTGGCAAGCTAAACCTGCTCCGCGCCAGCCATTTAAGCCAGAAATACGCGCTGGAGGACAAAATCCTAAAGGAATACCCGCAGGAGATTAAGCGGCTGACCGAGCGAATAGAGCGATACAAGCAGGATATAGCGACAGCCGGGAAAAACCCGGCAAGCAAAGACCACTTCCCGCCCATGAAAATCGGCGGGATTCTTTTTGCCGATAAAGCCGATGCGGGCAAGGCGATTATCCAAGCCTGCAAGGCCATGATCTCCTCCGATCCTGTGCCTTTGGGCGAATATCGGGGCTTTCAGATAATATTGGCATTCGACTCGTATCAGAAGGAGTACCGCGTTACGCTGTCCGGGGCGCTGTCCCATACCGTGACGCTCGGCACGGACATCCACGGCAACATCACGCGGCTGGATAACGCCATTGACGGCTTGGAGAACGCGCTTTTCAAATGCAAGAGCAGGCTTGATGATACGCACGCCCAGCTAAAGGCCGCGCAGGGCGAGGTGCTGCGCCCCTTCCCGCAGGAGCAGGAGTATCAGGAGAAATCCGCACGGCTGAAGGAGGTTAACGCCCTGTTGAATATGGATGAGAAGGATAGCGCGATTCTGGACGCTGAACCCGATGAGGGCGAAGCGGAGGTTGTGGCGAAGGTGGCGGGGATGGAGCGGTAAGCTACGGGCGGCATTAGTTTAGGCTAATGCCGCTATCTGAAGAGCATTAATAAATGTAATTTGGATTAATATATGCTATAATTCTCAAGAAAGTACGAACTTTAATCGGGGTGATATAATGGATAGCTCAATGATCATGCAACAGCCGAACAATAAGCTAACCACGGATCAATTTACTGGTTTTGAGAGATTCTTGGAATCATACGGATTGCCCATCGACAATGTGATTGCATCACAAGAAGAGCGGCAACGCATTATGCAAGCTCTGCCTGACTTTCTGAACAGTTTACCGATGGAAGCAAGGCACGATGCCCGATATTTATCGAAATTTGTTGCTGGTAGCGCGGTTGGGTTATTTGACGCTGCATTAAATTTCGTTTGGAATGAGGTCGTTATTAGTCTTCGCAAAAAAATAATAGTATATGGCTTGGAATATTTCTATGATAATGCAATAGGCGGCACATTTCGAGAGCAATATAAAGATGAGAATGATCTTCCTTCGGTAAAAGATCAAGTTCTAATAGATACATGTAAGAAACTTGAATTAATATCTGATTTGCTACATAGAAAGCTTTGTCATATTCTTGATATGCGGAATCAAGTGGGGTCGTCCCATCCAAATGATTATGCGATCAATGCATATGAACTCCTTGGGTGGTTGCAAACTTGTATTCAAGAAGTTTTCATGGATAAAATATCCGAAGCTGCATTAACAGTAAAGTCGCTTATTGATAATGCCAAGAGGATCACTACTGTTATTGATCAATCATATTTAACTCAATTTGATAAATCTGTAAAAGACTTATCCTCCAACTTAGCCTCAAACCTGTTAACAAGCTTATTTGGTATCTTTGTTTCTCCTTCTTATGAAGATCGAAGCGTTGAACGAAAAAACATACTAAATCTGGCTATTATCACTTGGCAATATTGTAGCGAAAAAACAAAATTTTCTTTAGGAGAGAAAATTGATTCATATCGAGCAAACCTTGATGAGTATAAGACAACACAAGCTGAATTGTTTTTTTCTAAATGTGGTGGAGAAAGGTATTTCTCTAAGGATGCTAAGATAATCAAGCTTACTTTACTCTGTGAACAGCTAGAAAGCACACATTATGCATGGGATAATTATGCACACGAGGTTCCTGTAGCAAGAGATATTATGTCAATGATCCATTCCGTATCGGATATACCGGAAATACGAATGGAAACATTGCTTAAGACATTCCTACTCTGTCGTATTGGTAATGATCGTTATTATTACGAAGGCATATCTCCCGGTGGACAAAAATTTTATGATCGATTGTTTTCTATATTAGATGAGAAGTGTGTTCTAATTGTTGTAAATCTACTCTCGAAAAATGAACACTTTCTAATAGGTACTTATAGACCCAAGCACGTAAAAGCTGTTTGCTCACTAATGAAATCAGAAATGCTTAGTGATAAATGCAAGGAAATGTTAGACTATATTATTGATTTCAAAGGCAAGTTACAAACTGCTTTTGTAACTAAGGATTTCAAGGTATTAGCGGTCGGAAAAATTGATTATTAAGCACAATATCTATCAGAATTTGAATTAGCTTATCGTTAATTTCATGGCCGTCCGGAAAAACCGGGCGGCTTTTCCTATTTACAGGAGGTGTTCCAATGCCCTATATCCCCCCAGAGGTTATTTCCGAAGCCAAAAAAATAGATCTACTGACCTACCTCCAAAACTACGAGCCGCAGGAACTTATCCGCTTCGGCGGAAATGTCTACACCACCCGCACCCACGGCAGCCTGAAAATATCCAACGGAAAATGGTACTGGTTCAGCCGAGGCATCGGCGGGCGCTCGGCGCTCGATTATCTCATAAAGGTACGGAACATGAGTTTTCTGGATGCGGTGCAGCATCTAGCAGGGCAGGCGGCGATACAACCGCCTGCTTTTTCATATCCGGCGAAGCAGGCAGAAGCGAAAAAATTTACGCTACCTTCTTCCAATCGCACCGCCACACATGCGATAGACTATCTTTCGCGGCGCGGCATTGACCATGATATCCTTTCGTTTTGCCTACAAACAGGGCGGCTGTATGAAAGCCACCCATACCGCAACGCCGTATTCGTTGGGTTGGATGAAAACGGAACGCCGAGATACGCCGCCCTGCGCTGCGAGGGCTTCATGGGCGAAGCCGAGGGGAGCGATAAGCATTATTCGTTTGCCATCCCACCGCAAGACACCAGCGACGCCGCGCACTTATTTGAATCGCCTATAGATTTACTGTCATACGCTACCCTGCTGAAGCTGCATGGGCGGGATTGGCGGAGGGATCACATGCTATCGCTTTCCGGCGTGTATCGCCCGAAGGATAACGCCGAGGATACGGCCATCCCCGCCGCGCTGGAACGGTTTCTGGAGAACAATCCGCATATCAAAACGGTTATCCTACGGTTTGATAACGACGCCACCGGACGGCTGGCGGTGCAGACCATCCGGGCGGTGCTGCCGGAGAAATACGAAATCATCAGCAAGCCGCCGCCCTCCGGCCACAAGGATTACAATGATTATCTGTGCAGCCGCTTGAACATAACCCGCGCTAAACCGAGAACGCTGGACGGGCGATAGTATTCACGCCTAAGATTTTCGATCCCGAATAAAATCGAGATATCCGACATAGCAAAGGGCGCATCCGAAACGGCGGCGCTTCTTTCTTTTTCGGCAGGTGAACCCAGAAGATCGAGCTTTCGGAATGCATTGTACCGGCAAGCATCGCCTTTGGATAGCCTCCGGCGTCCACGGCACTTGTTAGGAGCGCTCCGCTCCCCTAAAACCCCACAGAAAGGAAGAGCTTATGCGAAAACGAAATATCCAAATCATCACGCGCCTCGATAAGATCGAGCACCAGCATTTTCAAAAGCGCGTTAAAAAATCGGGCCTATCGCAGGAGGCGTTTGTACGTCACTTAATCAACGGCCTCGTTCCCACCGACGTACCGCCCCCCGATTACTACACCATGATGCGCGAGCTTCACGCCATCGGCACGAACCTGAATCAGATCGCGCAGAAAGCGAACGTGCTGAACGTCATCGACGTTAAGCGATACGACGATAATACCGCAGCGCTAAAAAAGGCTGTCGTGGAAATCACAAACGCCGTCATGCTGCCCCGGAAGATAGAGTAATGGCCATTACGTCAATCTGGAGCGTCAAGGGCTGGCTGGGTAAGCTGCTAATCTACGCCGAGAATCCCGACAAAACTCAAGACCCCGCTTATTATGAAAAGCAAGGCATGACTGCGGCGCAGGCGCAGGGGCTTTCGGATGTAATCGACTACGCTTCCCAAGCCCGAAAGACGCAGATGACGAACGAAAACGCCGTTATCCTCCGGCACTACGTATCGGGCGTGAACTGCGACCCGGACACGGCGAGGGACGAGATGATTGCGGTCAAAAGGAAATTCGGGAAAGAGGATGGCGTCGTCGCCTATCATGGAATTCAATCCTTTGCCCCCACGGATTTACAGGCCGGATTGACGCCCGACATGGCGCACGAAATCGGCGTTAATCTGGCAAAACGGTTATGGGGCGACAAATATCAGGTGCTCGTGGCAACTCATTTGGACAAGGCCAATCATCTCCACTCCCACTTCATCGTCAATACTGTTTCTTGGACGGACGGCATCCGTTACCATCGCACCGAGCGCGATTACTACAATATGCAAATCGAATCCGACAAGCTCTGCCGGGAATACGGGCTTTCCATTATCGAGGAACCCAAGCGCGGCAAATCGCAGCATTACGGCGAGTGGAAAGCGGAGAAAGAGGGTAATCTCACTTATCGCGGGATGCTGAAAGCCGAGCTAGACCATGCCATACTGGAATCCATGACCGAGCGGCAGCTATGGGATAACCTCTATAAAAAGGGCTGGCGTATCAAGTTCGGCAAGGATATTACCGTATGCCCGCCGGGTAAGGACAGGGGCTTGAAGCTGTATCGGAATTTTGGCGAGGATTATTCCATCGCCGCTATCCGCAATCGGATACTGGCGAACAGCCGCCCGCAGCGCATCCTCATCCCGCCGGAGAAGCCGCCCAAGCGCGCGCGCCTCGTCGGGCAACTGCATACGGCAAAACGGATTGCAGGGTTTCGCGCCCTGTATTTTTCTTATCTCTACAAAATGGGCGTCCTGCCGAAAAAGAAGCGAAAAAATCCGAACAGCGTGTATTTCCTGTTCCGTGAGGATATTCGCTTCATCCAGAACATTTCAAGGGAAACGCGTCTGCTGGTAGCGCACAAAATCGACACTGCCGAGCAGCTTACCGTTCACAAGGATGGGCTGGCGTCTGAAATAGCTGGTCTGGTGGAAGCGCGAAAGCAGTTGCGAAACAGGGCGCGAAGCGAAAAGAACGAGGATAAGCTGGCGGCGATCAAAACCGAAATTGCCTCTTTGTCCACTGAAATCGGTGAACTGCGAAAGGAGGTGGTGCTGTGCGAGGATATTGAATCGCGGTCTGCCGTGATGAAGGAAAAAATCCGCAAGGCGGCGGATGACAACAAATCCAAGGGAAAGGAGATGAAGAAACATGAACCATTCAGGGGACGCCGCTGAACAAATTGTGCGGTTGAGCTTGGAGGGCATCGAGGTTGCCGCACGGATCACCGGCACGGCGGCGAAGGAGCTTGCTACCTTTATCGTTGCGGCGCTTAAAAACGAGAGCGGTAATCTGAAGCTCAAAGGCAAGGCGCGGATGGCATCCATGCTCAAATCTGGAAAGTCATTGGAGATATTCTCCGTCAAGAACAGCGACCTGCAGAAATTCATGCAGGGGGCAAAGCAGTACGGCATCGTCTACTGCGTGCTGCGCGACCGAAAGAACGCTCTAAACGGCGACGGCATGAGCGACATTCTGGTGAAAGCGGATGACGCGCCCAAAATCAGCCGCGTAGTGGAACGCTTCAAGTTTGCGACGGTGGACATGGCGAAGATCGAGCGCGAGATCGTCAACGCCAAAGCCGAAAAAGCGCAGGCGGGCGCAGGACAACCCGCACCGGACGTGAGCGATACCGAAAAGCTGCTCAACGACCTTTTAGGTACGGATGAGGGCAAGACCGCGCCCGACAAGCAGCCGGAGCCGCAGCAAGCGGACGCAGCCAAGACCACCCCGGCAAAGGAGCCGGCGCGGGACCCCGCAAGGGCAAGGACAGAGAAACCCCTTCCGTCCGAGCCTATCTTAGAGAGCAGAAGCAAGTCCGCAGAGGGTACTTTGAATAAGAAGCCGTCCGTTCGCGGGGAAATCCGCGATATAAAAGCGGCGCGGCAGGCAAAGGAAGAAGCGGGTACGCCCAAGCGTGAGAATACGGCGGCAAAGCCGAAAGCCAACACCTCCACCATCCATCAGCAGCCGCAGAACGCGCGAAAATCCAAAAAATCAAAAGGGAGATAATCGACATGGCTAATTTCGATGACTTACTGAATAACACCCCGCAGGAATACGACCCACCGCAGCTTTCCAAGGAGGAATATGCGGAAAAGAAAAAGGCTGAGCGCGAGGAAGTGTTTGCGCTGTCCGACGCTGCCGTTCATGCTGTTTCAGCAGACAGCGAGCAATTCCAAGCATTCCTCGACGTGCAGGCGCGGCTTGACCGCTACAGCGCGGTGAACACGCTGCTCATCTACGCGCAGAACCCCGAGGCTTCCCGACTGGGCGACTTCGATTATTGGAAACGGCAGAACTGTTCCGTGAAGCCGGGTGAAACCGCCATATCCATTCTGGAGCCGCATTCGTATACCAAGGAGGACAACACACTGGGAACGGGCTACAACGTCAAAAAGGTTTTCGATATCTCGCAGGTGGATGCCCGCAAGCTGAAGGAAAAACCCGCGACCAGCTACACCGAGCGCCAGCTTTTGGGGGCGCTTGTTTCAAAAGCGCCGGTAAAGATCGTTGGCGTGGACACCATGCCCGCGTCCGTCCCGGATGAGTTTGCCAGCTTCTACGATCAAGCCAACGACCAGATTCTTGTTCGCAGGGGAATGGAATTTCACAATACCTTCCGCAGCGTGGCGCACGAATTGGCGTATGCCGACCTGACCACAGGCCCGGATACGCAGGCTGACCCATCGTTCTCGGCTTACTGCGCTTCTTACCTTCTCTGTAAAAAACATGGCGTAGATGCAAGGGGTTTTACCTTCGGAGACGCCCCCGACGTGTTTGACGGCATGGACGCGCAGGCAATCAAGGGCGAGCTTTCGCAAATCCGCGACGCTGCGGAAAATATCGTGGGGCGCATGGCGCGGCAGCTTGAGGCGGCGCAAAAGGCGGCGAAATCCCAAGACACGAGGTAGCGGCTATGAGGGCAAAGCAAAAATTCGTTGCCCTTGACGAGTATGAGGAAGGAGCGGTGATTCAGGGGCTGATGTTGCTTCGCAACGAGGAGCTTGAGTCCGGCGGATCGGATGACTTCATCGGTGATCTCATTATCAAGGTCATCCGCTCCCCGCAGCGGAAAGCGAGGGCGCGGGATGAAGCGAGATAACCCGAGGCAGACCCTTATCCTCTCCGCGTTCGGCTTAATCCCCGTGGTGTGGTTGGCACTGTTCGTCGCCCCGGCCATCTCGGGCGGACTGCCGGAGATTATGCGCAATCTCACGGCGGCGCTGAACAATCCTTTTCAAATCGAATGGTGCGGAGACAGCCTGAAAGCTGTCTTTCTTTTTACCGCCGCCTACAGCGTGGGAATCGGGATTTATCTCTCTACGCGCCGGAACAAACGCCCGCGTGAGGAGCACGGCAGCGCCAAATGGGGCGAAGCCGCCGCCGTCAATCGCAAGTATGCGGACAGGCGGTTCTCCGAGAATAGAATCCTCACCCAAAACGTGCGTGTTGGCTTTGACGCGCATAAGCACCGGCGCAATCTCAACGTCCTTGTGTGCGGTGGCAGCGGCGCGGGCAAGACGCGCTTCTACGCGAAACCCAACGTGATGAATTGCAGCGCCAGCGTCAGCACGGTCATTCTGGACCCGAAGGGAGAAATCACTCGCGATACCGGGCGGTTGCTTCAACAAAGCGGCGCGGAGGTCAAGGTGCTGGATTTAATCAACATGCACCGCTCGCATTGCTATAACCCCTTTGTGTATCTGCGGGACGATAATGACGTGCAGCGATTGGTGACGAATCTGTTCAAATCCACCACGCCGAAGGGTGCGCAAAGCCAAGACCCGTTTTGGGATACGGCGGCGAGTATGCTCTTGCTGGCGCTCGTATTCTATCTGAAATACGAAGCGCCGGAGGATGAGCAAAACTTTCCGATGGTGATGGATATGCTTCGGGCGGGTGACGTGCGCGAGGACGACGACAGCTATCAATCGCCGCTGGACGAGCTCTACGACCGGCTGGAAATGCGCGATCCCGATCACATTGCGGTAAAATACTACCGCGATTACCGCTCCGGGAGCGGCAAGACGCTCAAGAGCATTCAAATCACGCTGGCGTCGAGGCTGGAAAAATTCAACCTTGAAAGCCTTGCCGCCCTTACCGTTACCGACGAATTGAACCTTATGAGCATTGGCGAGAAAAAGACCGCGCTGTTCNNTGCCGGACAATGACAGCAGCTTTAACTTTCTCGTTTCAATCCTCTACACCCAGCTTTTCCAGCAGCTTTTCTACAGCGCCGACCATAAGCACGGAGGCTCGCTGCCCGTCCATGTTCATTTTTTGATGGACGAATTTGCGAACGTGAGCTTGCCGGACGATTTTGACAAGATACTCTCCGTCATGCGCTCACGCGGCGT
>DBDD01000075.1:0-2315 GCA_002293365.1 Christensenella sp. UBA941
CCGCTCATGCAGATATAGTTGTAAGAAGCGAAGTTAAGCACTTCGCGCCCGTTTACTAGAGATACATCCCGTAATACGCTGTCGTGGCGTATAAAGTATGGATCGGGCAAGTTGCCCATTTCGCTTAGCCTATGCTGAAACGCCATGTATTCGCGCGAATCGGTAAAGCTTGTAACGGGCGCGGCGTCCCCCAGCGCCGCGGGCGCGGCAATATCGGCCTGTCCCGTGCGCTTGCGCCAGATAAGGCGGGTTATATCGTCCACGGTAAAACACGAGCGGTATTCGCCTTCGTCGATCATCATGCCAAAAGCCGTTTCCACGCGAACCAAAAGATTTAGGCTGTCGAGGCTATCCCCTCCCAAATCGTCTATGAAATGCTTGTCGTNNGTTTCCGCGAAGCAGCGCGCGACAGCCTCGCGTATTTCGAACATCGTGGGCGGCAGATCGCCGGATGCCGATTCGTTAGCCACTACAGCGCTTACAGCGCTTGTGCCAATTGTACCGGAAAGCATGTCCACCGGCCGGACGTCGATGCCCTCGGCTTCGATCAATTCCTTTAGCTTCTGCCGCCGGACTTTGATACCGTTGGCAAGCGGTAACGGCTGCGCAGCCACGAAAAGGCGGCGCACGCGCTTCAATACCGGCAATTGCGCGTTTATTGCCGTTATTTCCGCGGCGACGCGCGCGACAGCCTCATTATCCGTGCCGCAATCGGGAAGCTGGAAGACGAGGGATATATCCTCGTATATCGTGCGGTTCGCAAGGGCAAGTATACACAGCTGCTCTACGCCCGAAACGGCGCTGAATGAATCCTCGAGTTCGTCGGGGTAGATATTTTCTCCGGATTCGTTAATTATGACTTCTTTCAAACGCCCTTCAATATAGAGGCAGCCTTTCTCCAGCCGCGCGATATCGCCGGAGCGGAACCAGCCGTCCTCTCCGTATTCGGGTCCAAAGCGCTCGCCGTTTATAAGGCGCGCTTTGTGCATGCTCTCCCCTCGTATCAAGAGCTCGCCTACATCCGTTTCACGGCCGTTTGCGTCCACGGCCTTATAACGGATGGTGCTGATGGGCGTCCCCGTACAGCCCGTCATACGATAGCGCGCCTGTGGCCTGGTTTCGAAGGATGTTAATCCGCTTTCCGTCATGCCGAAACCCGGCATGGGATAATAGCCGAGCGCGTTTATGATCCTGAGCGTTTCGAGCGGAATATGGCTGCCGCCCACAAGCACAGTGCGGATCGAATCGCCGAGCAGGCGGCGCTGGATGGAGCGCGTTAAAAGCGGCGCAATATCCGGCCCTAAACGCGGAAGCAGGCGCTGGATACCGTTGCTTATGGCAAAAAGCGCCCGTAAAACGCGCTCCTTACCGGGGCTTTCTTGCCGCACTTTTTTCCAGAGGCCGTTTACAAGATTGTTTAGCAGCAAAGGCACTACGATGAGATTGGTTACGCGGAAGCGTTTGCAGGTTTCTTGTATAGTAAGCGGCGCACGGTCTTTTAGATAGACGACGGTTTTCCCCGTTACGGGGAACAGCACGCAATGCACCATAAAGCCGAGGATATGATGCATGGGCAAAAACGCGAGATGCCTAACGGGATCCTTTGCGTCCTTTATCAGGCGCGGGCATTCCGTGATCTTCGGGATAACGCCGATGGCCTCGCCGACTATGGCGTTTTCGCCGAAGACGTAGACCTTGGAGGCGTTCGTCGTACCGGACGTACACAGCGCGATTTCGTCCGCGAAGCGAGGCGCAAAATCTGCGTCTTGCTTTGCGGCGGCCAGCTCGTCCGCCGTTATTAACGTTATCGCTGGTTCCAAAGCAGGCGCATTGCCAACAAGCGCCACAGCGCCGGACGCCGACAGAAGATTTTCCGTCATGAGCGGCGTATTGCCCGCGCTGAACAAAACGGGCTTATAGCCCGCCATAATGAGACCCCAAAACGCGACGGGCCAATGATAGCGGTTTTCCATCATCAGCGCGACGAAGCGGCCTTCGTTTTGCTCTCCTATCCGGCCGCGGATAAGCGCTGCCGCGGCGCGGATATCCTCATCGAACTCGCGAAAGCTCTTTCTATGTTCGTTTCCCTCGGCGTCGAGCCAAAGGGCTGCCGTTTTGTCCGGATCCGTCCTGATAATTACATCGTAAAGAGCTTCGAACCGCTTTTCGCTTTGTATAAGGCGATTGAGCCTGGATAATTCATCTTTCAGCATATTTTGCCGCCGCGCAAAATCAGATTTCTCATATTAGCTATCCTTTTCATAATCTTTTTAGTGCGTTTTTGATATATTGCATGCTATTATATCATAATAAAA
>DBDD01000075.1:2337-17898 GCA_002293365.1 Christensenella sp. UBA941
CCAAATCTGCTATGATATAGAAAAACAGGAACGGATTGAAGCAATCCGTTACTATATGGGAGGTTCTAATGAAAAAAATCGCACTTATTCTAACTGTTCTCATGATTCTTTCGGCGGGCGCTGCCTTTGCGTTGCCCGGCGAAGCGGATGCGCCGATGCTGACGACCTATGAAGTCGTCGCCGCCGCAGACCAACAACTAAACGAGGCGGAAAGCTTCGAGATGGATTTAATGCTCGTGTTGGCGATGAGCGCCGAAGGCGAAAACGTTGCGGCGAATATTGACGCGAACATGAAGTTCATACTCGATCCGCTTGCGTTTGCCATGGTTTTCGATATGGCGATTGTGCCTGAACTCGACGAAGCGATCAGCGCCGAAATATACCTGCGCACGGAGGACGGCGTGCCGGTAATATACGCTGAAGCTCAAGATGAAGTCATACGCATGTCGCTCGAAGGCCTCGAAGAATTGATCGCCATGCTGTCCAGCGAAATGGGCGATTTGTTCGAAGCAGAAACCGCGCCGGTATCGCCGGAGGATTATGACAGAATGGCGTTTATGGGCGAAACGACGCTTAACGGCAAGACGGTGTATATTATCGAAGCCGAGCCGAGTATCCCCGTAAAAGAGATGCAGGATGTTTTCAGCGCCATGGGCCTGGATGATATGTACAGCGAGCTGGGTATCAGCACGTCGGCCTTCATTTCGGCCTACGAAGGTATGACGTTCACCTACTACATCGACAGGGCGACGCATCAATACGTCCGCATGGAGATGGATCTGACGGGCATTATGCGCAATATGATGGCGAGCATGGGCCTTACCGACGAAGTTTATGTGAGCATTGACCAATATTCTGTCGTTATAGATATCAAGGATATCAATAAGGTCAAGCCGTTCGACGTTCCGAAGCGGATTTTAAACAACGCCGAGGATATGGGCGATCTATTCGGCGCGGGCGATATCGGCGTTATCGGCGGGGCCGACGGCCCGACGGCGGTCATAACGGAAGAATATTTCGACCAAATCGACTGGGAAGCCCTCATGGAGGCGGACGAGGCCGCTTTAGAAGCGTATGTGGATGCCGACGGCAATATCGACTACGCCGCGCTGGCCGAGGCGTATCCGGCGTTATAAAAAGCAATCTCGGTTTTACGAATAAATCGTATTTTTAGGGTCGCGGACGCGCAATGCGCGCCCCTACAGGATTAGAATGATTCTCTATTACTCAAAAAAGCGGCGAAGCCGCTTTTTTGAGTGCCAAATTTTGATACGCAACACTGATAAAGCAAATATTGTCGGCATAAGTTTCCCTTAACTTTTTTTATAATGGGGCTTGTAAAGCATTTTTAATGGATATATGCTTGATTTATGAGAGCGCTCTTCCAAAAAATTTAGGAGAAAACATATGAACCAAGAAAAAATAACGGCTTTAGAACAACTAATAAACAAGGATTATGCAAATACGGCAGGTATCGTTATCTTAAAAAACGGCGATCCGGTATATGCCAGTTATTTCAACGACTGTACCGCCGATACTGCTATTCATGTATTTTCGGTAACAAAAAGCGTCGTTTCCATATTGATTGGTATCGCTATTGACAAAGGGTTCATCAAAAGCACGGAACAGAAGGTGTTGGATTTCTTCCCGGACTATAAAATTAAGCGGGGGGAGAAAACAATACAAACTATTTCTATTGAGACAATGCTGACCATGACCGCGCCGTACAAATTCAGATCCGCGCCTTATACAAAGTATTTTACCAGCGAAGATTGGGTAAAAGCAGCCCTCGATTTATTGGGAGGTAAAAAGCCGATCGGGGAATTCCGCTATGCTCCTCTCATAGGGCCGGATATTTTGTCGGGCATACTGGCGAAATCAACAGGTCAAGCTGTTCTCGATTTCGCCAAAGAACATCTATTTGCTCCGCTTGGAATCGCTGTGGCGGCTAACATAACTTTTGAGACCAAAGAAGAACAATTGGCGTTTAATAAAACAAAAGGTATCAGCGGCTGGGTCGCCGACCCAAAAGGGATAAATACGGCAGGCTGGGGGCTTACCCTAACGGCCATGGATATGGCAAAAATCGGGCAGCTATATTTAAACGGCGGGAAATGGAACGGCAATCAAATTGTTTCGGCGAAATGGGTAGAAGAGAGCCTTAAAGAACACAGCCGATGGGCAGAAATAAATCTGCCATATGGTTACTTATGGTGGATCGGGGTCGGGAATGGCTATGCGGCTATGGGAGACTGCGGAAATGTGATTTATGTCAACCCAAACAAAAATATAGTCGTTTCTGTTGCTTCCCTTTTCAAGCCGACGGCAAAGGATAGAATAGAATTAATTACAGAATATATTGAGCCGATATTTGAAGATCGAGCATCATAAACCGGGCTTATTGTATCCCCTGTCGCCATAGGGCGTAAGCTTTTCCAGCCATTTGCCCTCCATCTGGCGCACTTCGTAGCGCACGTCCAGCATATCCTCGGTGCTCTTTTCTTCGAGTACCTCGTAGCTGAACGCGCTCGGGCCAAATTCATTCCAATCCTTTTGCAAGGCAAGGTTCATATGCCGTCCGAGCTCCAGCTGCGTGCGCTGCGAAGCCCATTTGTTTTTTAAGTTGGGAAAGCCCATGATGAAGAGCTTGCCGTTCTTTTCGTTCTTTATTTGAACGACGCCCATAATCGTCTTTTGTTGCTTATATGCTTCGAGCAATTCCTTGCGTTTTTGCTTTTCCAAAATGATTCCTCCTTCGAATGGTTTTTGGAATACCAAAAATCGGGATAGTTCGAATTATAGCACGGTATTCTTTGTCCGGCAAATTGTGTGGGAACGCTAATACAGGAAAAAACATAATATGCATTGTCTAAATACGATATTTACTTGCACGGAAGGTGGTGGCGATGGTTATTCCTGATGGCTTTAGTATGAACACGAATACGAATATCCAATCGAATAATCTTTCGCGCGAGGATACGGTAAATCAGGCCATACACGCCATAGCGGCGGAGGATGCCGGATTCAGCCGTATTCTCGACGCTCAAAGCGAAAGGCTGCGCTATATTATTGGAATCCTGCCCGGACAAAGCGGCCGGGAGCCTGCGCTTGAGCGGGCAATTCTGGCGAGCGATAGTGTCCGCCGGACGATTCAAATCATAACCAATATGCAAATGATCTCAAATCAAAAGCTGTCGGAGCTTCTCGAGGACGGCTCCGGACAATTATAACTGCATAAAAAAAATCAGCTTATTATGTCACAACCCAATTCCGCCGATGTCTAATTATAGAGAAGACAAAACGGGAGATGAATACTTTTATGCAAACGGAACAATTTTCTTTTGTGGACAAGGCCGTAAACGGCGACAAACAAGCCTTGGAAGAATTGTTGCTCGGCGTACGGGATATGGTTTACAACCTGTCATTACGTATGCTGGGAAGTCCTCAAGACGCCGAGGACGCCTCGCAGGAAATCTATATCCGTATTATCACCAGGCTATCCACATTTAAAAAGGAAAGCTCGTTTTCAACTTGGGTATACCGCGTAGCCGCCAATCATCTTTTGAATTATAAAAAATCAATGTTCTCGAAGGCGCCGCCGCTTAGCTTTGAATACTATGGCGCGGACATCGAAGCGGGGTTTATCGATTCAAGCGGTACGGCCGGCGGCGTAGATGAGGACTTATTGGCGCAGGAGCTGAAAATGTCTTGTACTAACGTTATGCTCCAATGCTTTGATCCAGAAAGCCGCCTGATCTATATATTGGGCACGATGTTTCATGTGGATAGCCGGATATGCGGTGAGATTTTAGAGATCACGCCGGAGGCGTACCGGCAGCGACTTTTACGCTTACGGCAAAGAATGGCCGCGTTTCTCGGTGAATATTGCGGCTTGGCGTCCTCCGCAAAATGCAATTGCAAAAAGCGCGTGGGTTACGCGATAAAGAACCGCCGGCTAAATCCCGAATACTTGGAATACTCTGCGCTTGAGAAGGCGGATAACTCGGAATATATACTGGCGATGGAAGAAATGGATGCTCAATCTCATGTTTTCGCGAATCTCCCTCGCTACCGCTCGCCGCAAACAATAAGAGATTTTCTGCAAAAAATCCTGCATTCCGAGGATATGGACACGATTCTACACGCTAAAACACAGTGATAACGCATGTCACAAAATAAAATTTAAGGGGATAATGCTTTGACTACATTTTTACTTACGCTGCTTACCGGGGTCGTCTTTGGCACAATTGATATTTTGCCCATGCTCAAAATGAAACTGGACAAGTTCTCTATCCTATCGGCTTTCGTGTTTTATCTCGTTGTGCCTTTTATTGTTTTTAATACCGATTTATTCGCTATGGCCTGGTGGCTTAAAGGCGGAGTGATTTCTCTGCTACTGGCGCTGCCGGTCGTGATAATTGTCGCAAAGGACGGAATAAAAGCAATCATGCCGATGATCGCGATGTCTATCGTACTTGGCACGCTGATAGGCGTAGTCGGAAAATTTGTATTGCAGATTTTATAAAAAAGGCGGTGCGCTTGTGAACAATATTATAGAATATCTTTCGGATTTGGAGAAAAACAATAATCGGGAGTGGTATCACGCGAATAAGGATCGCTATCAAAAGGCAAACGCCGATTTCGAGCGTTTTATCGAAAAGCTGATATTATTAATCGGCGAATATGACGACAGCGTGCTTCATAACGCGCCAAAGGATTTAACTTTTAAGCTGGTACGCGATACGCGGTTCAGCAACGACAAATCGCCGTATAATCCGGCGTTTCGGGCGCACATTTCGTCAAAAGGCAAGCTGCCCGTTCCCGTAGGCTATTATATTTCGTTCGCGCCTGGAAACCGTTCGTTTTTAGGCGGAGGACTATTCGCCCCCATATTCAAGGAAGCAACGGCGATGGTTCGCGATTATATTAGCGCGCACGGCGAGGAGTTCGAAAAAATAATCAAGGACAAACATTTTTCGGAATACTTTACAGTGAGAGGCGAAGCGTTGAAAAATGTTCCAAAGGGCTATAACGCAGACCACCCGCAGGCGGAATACTTGAAAAACAAGAGTTGGTTTTTGGAATATCCGATTGCCGACGCGTCGCTTGATAACATCGATGCCTTCGCCGGACAAGCAGCAACACTATTCCGATATATGAAGCCTTTTAACGATTACCTGAACAAGGCGCTGATTGATTTTACGATGCCGACGAGATAAAGGGTACGAAGCCAAGCCCTAAAAAGACGGGAGCACTTTTTGCTCCTTTTTACAACTGCATGCATAACAAAAATGCGGCTCACGCCGCATTTTTGCCGTTATATACTAAACCAGCAGGCTTAGAACCTTTTCCACTACGCGCTCTACCGTAAAGCCGAACTTCTCGAATAGAATATCGGCCGGAGCGGAAGCGCCGAAATGGTCGATAGCGAGGACGTCGCCGTCGAGGCCGACGTATTTATGCCAGCCGAAGCTGCTCCCTGCCTCGATCGCAACGCGGGCGCGTACGCTCGATGGCAGAACGCTCTCGATATAGGAATCGTCCTGCATGTCGAAAAGCTCCATACACGGCATAGAAACCACGCGCGCGTCGATGTCCTTTGTGATAAGCTCCTCTTGAGCATTGATCGCTAGCTCTACTTCCGAGCCGGAAGCGATAAGGATTACATCGGGCTCGGCGTTTTCGGAGTCGGAAATGATATAACCTCCGCGCAGCGCCTTCGGGCCGCTCTCGTCGTACAGCGGCAGATTCTGGCGCGTAAGCGCAATAGCCGTCGGGCCTTCATGGCACAGCGCCGCGAGATACGCCGCGACTGTCTCTTTAGAGTCCGCCGGGCGGAACATCAACGCGTTCGGCATGGCGCGTATCGCCGCAAGCTGCTCGATGGGCTGATGCGTCGGGCCGTCCTCCCCTACGCCGATGGAATCGTGCGTCAGGATATAGATCACGCGCTGTTCCGTAAGCGCGTTCATGCGCAGTGCATTCTTGAGATAATCGCTGAAAACAAAGAACGTCGCGCAATACGGGATTAAACCGCCGTGCAGCGCGATACCGTTACACGCCGCCGCCATCGCGAATTCGCGCACGCCGAAGTGAACATTCGCGCCTTCGGGCGTTTGAGCGGAAAAATCGCCGCGGCCTTTGATATAGCTCTTATTGGAGGGCGCCAAATCCGCCGAGCCGCCAAAGAGATTCGGTATAGCCTTCGAAAGCCGCTTAAGAACTTCTTCGGAGGAAACACGAGTCGCCATTTTGCCGGAAAAATCCCAAAGTGCTTTATCTTCAAACAAGCTAGCGGAAACTTCACCGCGCATATAGGCGTCCCATTCCTCCGCGAGCGACGGATGCTGCGCACGATAGTCGATGAAAAGCTCGTTCCACGCGGCTTCCTGTTTTGCAAGGCCTTTAACCACGCCCGCCATATTATCCTTTAGCTCCTTTGGCAGCTCGAAAGCCTCGTCGCAAGGCCAATTGAGATTCGCGCGCGTCGCTTTGATGTTATCGTCGCCGAGCGGTTCGCCATGAGCCTTTGCCATGCCGGCAAGCGGCGAGCCGTATGCGATTTGCGTAGTGATGATAATCAGCGAGGGCTTGCCTTTTGTTGCCTTCGCGGCCTCGATAGCTTGAAGAATCGCGTCCATATCGTTACCGTCGGCGATCTCCTGTACGTGCCAGCCGTACGCTTCGTAGCGCTTGCCGACGTTTTCGTGAAACGCTAGGTCCGTCGAGCCTTCGATTGTGATGGCGTTCGAATCGTAGAACAAAATCAGCTTGTCGAGCCCCATCGTAGCCGCCATGGAGGACGCCTCCGACGCGATGCCTTCCATCATGCAGCCGTCGCCCGCGAGGCAATAGGTGTAATGATCTACGACATTGAAGCCGTCTCGATTGAATTTTGCCGCAAGATGTTTTTCCGCCATAGCCATACCGACAGCCGTCGCAACGCCCATGCCCAGCGGCCCACCCGTCGCCTCGACGCCGACCGTATGGCCGGACTCCGGATGACCGGGCGTTTTGGAGCCCCACTGGCGGAAGTTTTTTAAGTCTTCGATCGTCGTGCCGTAGCCTAAAAGGTGTAGCGTAGAATAGAGCATCATCGAGGCGTGTCCCGCCGAAAGCACAAAACGATCTCGATCGGCCCAATTCGGGTTTAGCGGGTTGTGGCGCATGGCCTTTGAATACAACGCGTATACCGTCGGCGCAGAGCCCATCGCGAGGCCGGGATGGCCGCTTTTGGCCTTCTGTACAGCGTCGATCGTAAGGATTCTGATTGCGTTTACCGCGAGTTGGTCGAGTTTTTGCATATGTTTCCTCCAAATAAAAAATTATATTGATTTATAGCTAATTGCTTTCATCTATTACCGGGGCATGCCGCGCGCGAACCTATACAGCGGCTCCAACTGGATAAATCCCCGTTTCAGCTCGTCTAGCAGCGAAGCATCACACGCGTTTTTTATCGGTTCGCAATCCTTGCCCGCATAGAATCCCTTTTTATTTACGATTCGGAGTATTTCCGGCGGCGCATCCTTTACCTTCGGACGCTTAAAATCCTCTCCAAAGAGCGAAAATCCAGCCTTATCAAGCCTTTTTACTATAGAAACCAGATGGGCTTCCTCCGCCTCGGCGCGTACCCGGACTTTTTCCATCAACGCCGGGAGCGCGCCGTACGTCCCGCAGCCATAGGAGTAGCGTTCAGGCGATATTTCGAAATAAAATACAAAACCGTCTGAGAGGCGCTTGTCCTCTTCGCGCCTGAAAGTAAACCACATATGGTCGCGAAACGGCGATTTGTCTGCGGAAAAGCGCGTATCGCGATGAATACGCGAGACGCAGCTTGCCGGCTTCGTTATTAGCAGCGGATCGATTTTATTTATAGTAGGCTCTAGCCCGCTTACCAGCGCACGCAGAGGGTCGCGTACGCTCTTATTGAAGCGCTCGCGGTTGGCCTCGAAAAACGCCTTTTCGTTTTGCAGCCTAAGCTCGAATAAGAAAGCGAACGCATCCATAGGTATCCCTGTAAATTCCATATCTATCGCCTCCCTTCTGTATGCTTTCCATAGTATACAGCATTCATGGCGAAAATTCAAAGCTTGTGCGGTTTTAACTTGACTTTTTTGAGCGCGATTCGTCATACTGGATACGAAAGATAATATTGACGCCCTGTAGGGGCAGAGCTTGTCTCTGCCCGAATAGGGCAAACACAAGGTTTGCCCCTACATTATTCGGAGGAGCTAAGTTATGCAACATCTCACCCTCATGGCCGCCGCGCCAGTAGTAGCCTTATGCGATCCAACGCGCAATCTTGGCGCGATTCTCGCTGTAATTGACGCCGCAAAGGCGCAAAACGCCGATATTATAGTGCTGCCGTCGCTGTGCCTAACGGGCGCGACGGCGGGCGCTTTGCTTCGTGCACCGCTGTTGCTCGACGCCGCGCGGGAAGCTCTGGTGGAAGCGGCAAAGGCCGTCCCCGATGGGATGCTCGCCGTGCTTTCGCTGCCTGTCAAGCTAAACGAGCACGTTTTCGAATGCGCCGCGCTCATCGATGGAGGCAAGCTCGCGGCGCTCGTGCCGAGGCTGGACGAACCGCTGCCGTTTCGGTTTCATCCGGGCCTTAGCATTTCGCAAACGCCGGAAACGTACGATGGCATACCCGTATTGCGCGACGGCGTCTATCGTTCGGCGTCTATCGGCGATGCGCGCGTCGTGTTTACTTTAGAATCTATTACGACCGGAGGGCTGCATCTATGCCCTAACGCCGACAACGCTACAATCCGCTCAAAAAACGAATTACAGCACGCGCTTCTACAGGCGCGAAGCCGTGGCGCGACGGCGGTATACGCGTCGCCTAACGAAGGCGAATCCGTGACGGACTACGTATTCGAAGGACATTGCGCGATACTTTCAGACGGAGAAATCCAATCCGGCGCTCAAGAAATCTGCGTAGCGTCGAGGCTTTCAGGCGCCGCCTATCCCCCACCGCCGGAGCTCAAAACGGACAAACGCTTCCCGTTTCTTTCGGAGGATAGTTCGCTTGCGCAAAAGGAACTGCTTCGCGTATTGCCTTTGCAAGCAATTGCGTTAAAACGCCGCGTGCGGCATATACGAGCGGACGGCTTCCTCGTCGGCCTGTCCGGCGGCTTGGATTCGACCCTTGCGCTGCTGGCGTGCGTCAGCGCCGCGGACAGTATGGGCATGCCGTTAAAAAACATCCTCGCCGTGACCATGCCGGGTTTTGGCACAAGCAATCACACTAAATCCAACGCCGAAACCCTAGCTAAAGCGCTCGGCGTATCTTTTGAGGAAATTTCTATAGCCGACGTTTGCAGCCGCCATTTTAAAGATATTCACCAAAGCGAAACGGACTATTCTATCACGTTTGAAAACGCGCAGGCGCGCATGCGCACGCTAACGCTGCTAAATATCTCCAATCAGCGGAATCTGCTGTTCGTCGGCCCAGGCGACTTATCCGAGCTCGCCTTGGGCTGGACGACTTTTGGCGGCGACCATCTTAGCTCGTACGCCATCAACGGCTCCGTGCCCAAGACGCTCGTTCGCAAAACAGTCGAGTTTGCGGCGAACAGCACCCGGTTTACAAGCGCGCAAAATACGCTCGCTTCGATCCTCGGAACGCCCGTTAGCCCCGAGCTTATCCCCGGAGGAGCAAACGCGCAGCCGACCGAAAGTATCTTGGGCGACTACGCGCTGCACGATTTCTTTATTTACCATATCCTGAAAAACATGCTCGCTCCGAAGGAGCTTTTGAGCGCGGCGCATACCGCCTTTAAAGGGCTGTATTCTACGGAGCAAATAGAACAGGCGCTTCGAACGCTGTTGTCTCGCTTTTTCAAACAGCAGTTCAAGCGCAACTGCATGCCGGAGGGACCGCAAATAACCGCCATTTCCCTTTCGCCGCGCAGCTTGTTATTGCCGAGCGATGCAGACGGAGCATTGTTTCAGCTAAATATGTAGGGACGCCATACATGGCGTCCGTGATCAAAATAAACGCTGATGGGATATCACGGACACGATATATCGTGTCCCTACTGGATTTCGGTTTAATCAGCGTATTCCTAGGTAATCGAATCCGATATCCTCGATAGCCGCGCGAATGCCATCCTCGCCGCACTGGGCTTCGTCCAAATCGATTGACGCCGTACCCGCCGCGAGGTCAACGCTAACGTCCGAAACGCCGTTTAGCGCTTCCAGCGCCTCCGTAACGGACTTTTTGCAGTGGTCGCAGCTCATGCCGCCGATTTTAACTATACGCTTTGCCATAACGATCCCTTTCCTGATTACGATTTATTCTTCATAGTACAACGATAGGCAAATCTCCCGGTTTTGTCAATAAACCGTTCGTGTTAATACATACGATATGAAAAGCGAAGAGGCCGTATTATACGGCCCCTTTATGTTTTCTAGCTTTTGTTTATGTTCTTTAGCAGCAGCAGTCGCTCTCGCAGCATTTGGGCGCTCCGCAGCCACAGTCGTTCCCGCCGCCTAAGCACTGCATCAAGAGCATCATCATCATCATCTCTTCCATGCCGCCTAGGTTCATACCCCTGGAGCCGCAGCCGCCGCCGCCGCCCGACATCAGGATGAGGGGCAGCAACATGTTATTCCCTCCGCCAGTGAAACAACTCATACGTTAGTCCTCCTTAAATAATGCGCGGACTTTTGCGCGAATGTCGCCGGTTGATCGGCTACTTTATCATACGTATGAGCGAAAAAAATGTGCATCGGGCAAATACGGAATTATTTTTTAAACCGGATGAGCGCGGTTGCCCTGTCGAACTCAATTTGCGCAGCCAGCGCCGCCTTGGATTCAAACCGGCGCTCGTTGCGAACGAAGTCCAGGAGTTCCAGCTTAATACGCTTCCCGTAGACGTCGCCGTCAAATCCGATCAGATGCGTTTCGATCGAAATTTTCTTCGTGTCGGATACGGTGGGCTTTATGCCGATATTCATTACGCCGGGCAAGCGCAGGCCCTCCAACAGGGCGCAAACGGCGTATACCCCGTTTGGAGGCAATAATTTATCGGGTATCGGAATATTGGCCGTCGGAAAGCCGATATCCGTTCCTATACCCATATTATGCTCCACAATGCCTTCAAGGCAATAGGGTTCGCCCAGCAGCTCCGCCGCCTCCGCTAGCTTCCCTTCCGCAATTATTTCGCGGATGCGCGTGCTGGAAACGGGCGCTTCGCCAAAGATAACCGGCGGAACGACTATCGTCTCGTAGCGCCCTTGCGCGACTTGGCGAATAGTTTCCGGCGTACCCTTGCCTCCTGCTCCAAACGTATGGTTGTAGCCGACGACTATGCAGCTCGGCTCAAATCGGGAACATAGCAATTCAATATACTCGCGCTCCGGCATTTTCGCTAGCTTGGCGTCGAACGTCTCCATGACCACCTTGTTTACGCACAGCTCCATTAGCTTATCGCGTTTTTCGTCGTTTGTCATAAGCATCGGCGGCGCAAACCCGTTTACAATAACCATAGGGTGGTTGTCAAACGTATAGGCGACAACAGGCCGTTCTGCCGCGCGAGCGGCCGATATGAGCGCACGGTGCCCGATGTGCACGCCGTCGAACATCCCCAAAATTAAAGTGCAACCGTTGTGTTCCATAAATGTCTCCTATCGTAGGGGCAGACCTTGTGTTTGCCCTCGTATCATCGGTTGTCGGGCAGACACAAGGTCTGCCCCTACAGTTTGTTAATCGTTTAGCCGCAGCGTCCAGCGAAATTCATTGCCGCTTAAAACGCAGACGCCCAAAAATTCGTCTCCGCAATATAGCCTGCAAGGTTCCCCCGATTGAATATCCCGTTCGGTTTCTATAAAACGCGCGTTAGTGCTTAAACCGTTTATGAATGGCGTTAAGCGTTCGCGCGGCGCGCGCACGGCGGGCAGCTCTGCAAGAACGTCTTCCGCCTTGACGATTATATCATCCAATTGGCCTTGATCGTTCAATGCCGCAATTTCTTCGATTGTAATGGCCGTTTCGGCGGTAAATGAGCCGCTTTGTTCTCTTAAAAGGAACCCCATATGCGCGCGGGTTCCTAATGAGCGTCCGATGTCATCTATAAGCGTGCGCACGTAGGTTCCCTTTGAGCATATTACGCGAATCAGAAACCGCCCGTTTGCGAGCTGATCGGCAATGCATAAATCGTAGATATCGACGCGGCGTGTTTTTGCTCCGGATGTTTCGCCTTGACGCGCTAGCTCGTATTGACGTTTGCCTCCGACTTTTATCGCGGAATAAACGGAGGGCGTTTGCTCTATTTTGCCAATAAACCCAGGCAAAACGTCCGCAAGCAGCTGTGCGTTTACGTCCGAGCTTCCATGATCGGACGCCGTGCCAAACGCGTCCTGCGTCGTCGTCGCGACGCCAAATACGATCTCCGCCAGATAGGCTTTGCGCTTTTCTACCAAAATATCGAATAAGCGCGTCGCATTTCCCAAGCATACCGGCAAAACGCCCGCCGCTCCTGGGTCGAGCGTTCCGAGATGCCCGGCCCGTTTTACGCCCAAAAGCCGCCTTAACTCGACGACGATATCGTTTGACGTCGGCCCCGGCGGCTTGAAAACGTTGATTATTCCGTTTGGAGCTTTATTGCCTAGCACGAATCAAACGCTCCGCTCGGTAGAGCTATTATCTTGTGACGCGCGAGCCTTGGCGCATGCTTCCATCGCTTCATGCAATTGCTTCAAGAGCTCTTCTTTCACATCGGCCAATTGGCCGGCAATGGTACAGCCCGCGGCGCGCTGGTGTCCGCCGCCGCCAAAGCGCGCGGCAAACGCGCCCACATCAAAATCGCGTTTGGAGCGTAAGCTGACCTTGATGACTTCTTTCTCCTTTTCGCGTAAAAAGACAGCCGTTTCGACCGAATCGATATCACGGATCAATTCGATCATGCCTTCCATATCCGGCGCGCCGCCGTACGTATTCAACTCTTCGCGCGTAACATAGCTTACGCTTATAGCGCCTTCCATTAGCAATTCGACGCGCGAAAGAATTAGTCCAAGCAGCCTTGTACGCGAAAACGACCGGCTCCGATAGAGCCTATCCGTAATTGAAGGCATATCGAGGCCGTATTCGGTAAGCTTGGCGGCGACGGCGAATGTTTCCGGCGTAGTGTTGGAATAGGCAAAATGCCCGGTATCGGTCGAAATAGCGACAAAAACGCATAGCGCGAGTTCGTAGTTTAAACTAACGCCCAGCGCGCCAATCAAGTCATATATAAGCGCGCCTGTACTCGAAGCGTCCGGCTCGATCCAGCTATTGTCCGCAAAGCCAGGATTGGTAATATGATGATCTATGTTAATCGTATGCGTTACTCGCGTAAAAACGGCCTGAAACGAGCCCAGCCGCTGTAAATCGGCGCAATCGACAGCTACGATACAGTCGGGTTTAAACGGTAGCTTATCGGCCCCTATGCACATCTCCCGGGCGAATGGCAAAAACTCGTATACTGCGGGTACGGGTGAATCGCACGCCATACATGCGCGTTTGCCCAACGCTTTTAACGCGCCGAAAAGCGCACATGTTGAGCCGATCGTGTCCCCGTCAGGAGACGCGTGCGCGACGAGCAGAATATTGTCGAGCTGCTTTAGCTCCGCCGCAACGAGGCTGCTACGCATCGGCGTCCTTTTCAGCGTTTCTCTGCTTTTGAATATCGTCGATAACCTTGGCGATATGGACGCTGTACGCTATAGACTCGTCCAATTCGAAATGAAAAGCGGGCATGCGCCGAACATCGATATATGCAGCGACGGCATGACCTATAAACCCCGCCGCGTTGCGAAGCGCTTGGATCGACGCCTGGCGCTGATCCTCGTCGGCATAGACGCTGACAAAAACTTTCGCGTGCTTAAGGTCTTTCGTAACCTCGACGCGGGAGACTGTGCACATATCGCTCACGCGCGGGTCTTTAATGTCGCTGCGAATGGCTTCGCTAAGCGCCTTTTTGAATTCTTCGTTCATCCGGTCGGAACGCGTATCGCGCAATGCTTGCGCCTCCTTTTTCATCCAGATAAGCGCTGATTAACTCTCCTACGCTGTAGGGGCGAACAGTGTTCGCCCGTGACCACAAAAGTCAACATTCACGATAGTCACGGGAGCACACTTTGCTCCCCTACAAGGTTAGAATAACTAATTATCTCTTTACTTCTTCAGTAATATACGCTTCAAATATATCGCCTTCTTTTATATCGTTGAAATTGGCTAGGCCTATGCCGCACTCGTAGCCGGCGGCGACTTCCTTCGCGTCGTCCTTGAAGCGCTTAAGCGAATCTAGCAAGCCGTCGTGGATGACCGTACCGTCGCGAACTACGCGGATCTTCGCGTTGCGAGTAACCTTGCCGTCCTGTACGTAGCAGCCCGCGATCGTGCCGATATTCGATACCTTGAATATCTGGCGTACTTCGACGTGCCCGATGTCCACATCCTTGAATTCTGGCGCGAGCATACCCTTGATAGCCTTTTCGACGTCCTCTATTGCCTGATAGATAACCCTATATAGCCTTACGTCTATCTTTTCTTTGTCGGCAGCGGCGCGCGCCGAGCTGTTTGGGCGGACGTTGAAACCGATGATGATCGCGTTTGCCGTACCGGCGAGCATAACGTCGGCTTCGGTAATCGCGCCAACCGCGCCATGGATAACGCGCACGCGAACCTCGTCGTTGCTGATCTTTTCGAGCGCTTGTTTAACGGCCTCCACGCTGCCTTGAACGTCGGCCTTGACGATAAGGTTGAGGTCTTTTAAATTGCCCTCGCTGATCTTCTGGAACAAGTCGTCCAGCGTGACCTTTGCGGATTGCTTTATCTGCGCGGCTTTAATCTTATCTCTGCGCTCCTCGGCGACCTGGCGCGANNAGCCTGTCGACCTCGACGGCGTTCAGCTGATCTCCCGCGTCCGGAACTTCCGAGAAGCCCAACACCTCGACCGGCTGAGAGGGGCCCGCGGCTTCGACGCGCTCGCCCTTGTCCGTCATCATCGCGCGTATCCGGCCATAAGCCGTACCGGCGACGATCGTATCGCCAATCTTCAGTGTTCCGTTTTGGACGAGCACCGTCGCGACGGGGCCGCGCCCCTTGTCGAGCTGCGCCTCGATAATAGTACCTCGCGCCATGCGGTTCGGATTGGCCTTGAGCTCGCGCATGTCGGCGACGAGGATGATCATCTCCATTAGAGTATCGAGCCCTTGGTGCGTCGCGGCGGAAACGGGCACGCATATCGTATCGCCGCCCCACTCCTCGGAAACAAGCTCGTATTCCGTCAATTGCTGCTTGATCCTGTCCGGATCGGCGTCGGCCTTGTCGATTTTGTTGATAGCTACAATTATCGGTACTCCCGCGGCCTTGGCGTGGTTGATCGCCTCGATTGTCTGCGGCATAACGCCGTCGTCCGCCGCAACTACGAGAATTGCGATGTCCGTGACCTGAGCGCCGCGCGCTCGCATCGATGTAAACGCCTCGTGTCCAGGCGTATCGATAAAAGTAATGCTCCGGCCGTTCATCTCGACCGTATACGCGCCGATATGCTGCGTAATGCCGCCGGCTTC
>DBDD01000075.1:17972-18148 GCA_002293365.1 Christensenella sp. UBA941
GCGGATTCCTGCAAAACGTCCTCAAACGTTTTGTCAGGCTTGAATTCGAGGTCGATGCCGTAGTCCTGGGCGATAAGCGCACAGGTATCGAAGTCGATCTCTTGGTTTATCGTCGCAAGCGTTCCTATTAAGAACAGCTTTTTGATGATTTCAGCGGCAGGCTTGCCGATTTTTTC
>DBDD01000291.1:0-3992 GCA_002293365.1 Christensenella sp. UBA941
GCAGGCGCTGCCGGAGCGGGAGCTGCCGGGGCTGCCGTGCATGCCGCCATAAACAAGGCCAACAAAAGACTTAAAATAACGGTGGAAACTCTTTTCATATTCTCTTCTCCTTCGTTAATTTTTGGATATTACATCCAAAATATAATTTATAACTCAATCTGATTTATTAGATTTTCCGCCGAGATATACTTTTTGTATTTTGATTCATAACACCTGATTGGATAATACGTTTTTCGCGAGCGTACAAAGCTTTTCCGCGCTTCGACATAGCTTTTGCAATCCCCCCTCGCTACCGCGCAAATCATTCCGAGACCAACTATGCCGCTGTCCGCGCTTTCGAGAATATTAATCTTTTGGCGCAGCACATCCGCTTTCATTTGCATTAGGAGATTCGAGTTTGTGCAGCCGCCGACCATATAGATCGGATGCATTACAATCCCAAGAGTGGACAGAAGCTGATAGTTTTTTCTTGATTCGAACGCCAGCCCTTCCAACAGCGCGCGATACATCATGGCCTTATCCGTTCTCGTATCCAGGCCGATAAAGACGCCGCAGGCCCCGTTCCGATCGCCGTTTTCGCCGAGCATACCGTCGGCGAGATGCGGAAAGAAGTACACGTTGCCGCAGTCTTCCGGACAGCTATCGTTTAAAGCTGTAAGAACGTTTACGGCATTATCCTGACACTTTTCATAAAAGTCTTTTTCAATCTGTTCCGAGAACCACCTTAAGGCAGTGCCATGCGACAGCTGGCCAAGCGTAGCGAAGTACTGGTTTGCTAAAACATACGGCTGATACGTCAAGCCGATCTTTTTATATGCGTCCAGTTGTGAATCCAAGATCATATTGTAGCTCTCGGCGGAGCCTTGCCCGCTGACAATATCGCCTTCGCTTAGCGCGCCTCCTCCTAAAGTTGCGCTGCTCTGATCATGACAGCCTAGGAAAATGTTGATATCGTGCGACAGTCTGAGTTCGTCCGCAAGCTTCCACCTGATTTTCCCCAACAGCGTTCCGGGTAAATATACCGGCGAGAACCGATCTATAGGAATGTCATATTCGTTCGCTATTTCGCCGCTCCAATCACACCTGTTCACGTCCAGCAGCAATGTTGTTGAAGCCGTTCCGGCATCAATCGCACGTTCGCCCGATAGTTCGTAGGCAACGTAATCGGCAAGCATAAAAATCTTTTTTGTCTTCTTCAATAAGTTCGGTTCATGGCTTTTGAGCCATCGTATTTTAAAAAGAGTCTGTATTGGGCTTACAACGCGACCCGTTAACTCGTAGAATCTTTTAGGGTTTATCTTTTCAAGGGAGTCGCTCCAGGTCGTCACACATCGCCTGTCCAAATATGTAATGCAATTTGAAAGAGGCCGATCGTTATAGTCAAGCATGACGAGCGACTCCCCAATTGATGAGATCGCGATACCGGAAACGCGCGAACTATTCGGCGCCAATGCCGTCAAACACTTTTTTACCGCGCTCCAGACTTCATTGGGATCCAGTTCAACCCAGCCTTCATGCTTTTGAATGAGTTTATATGAACCCTTGGCATATGCGCTTATCTTTCCGCTGTCATCAACCACCGCAGCCTTGCAGCAGGACGTGCCGATGTCAATGCCGATATAATCCATGTGCCGCCCTCTTTTAAACAGTCTGAGTTTTTAAACGCGATATGCCGTAAGCAGCTCTATTTTGTGCTTCGCGGCCTTGTATACAGCTTCGCGCGCCGCAGCGCCGGCTTTCTGACAAAGCATGAAAGACATATTGCCGTCATAGCCCTTCATGACCGAATCGGTTCCGTCGCAAAACGCTTGAAATAAATCGGTGCCGATATTCAGCTTTGCGACCCCAAGCCTGACTATTTTGAGAATGTCTTCATCCGGCGTTCCGGATCCTCCATGGACAACGATAGGGCATGGCACAATATTTATAAGCTCTTCCAACAACGGATAATTGATTACCGGCTTTTGAGCGTAATGCCCGTGCGCGGTACCGACTGAAACCGCCAAGCAATCTACGCCGGTGTCATTAACAAAGCTCTGTGCAACAGACGGATCCGTATAACCGGCCGCGATTTTATCGGGGGAATCCGTGCCAAGCGCTATCGTTCCAAGCTCCGCCTCGACGGATACGCCGCGCGCATGAGCGTACTCGACGACTATTTTCGTTTGCTCGACGTTTTTATCATAATCCTCGCTGGAGAGATCAATCATAACCGCGGAAAAGCCGCTGTCGATACAAAGTATCGCGTTGTCGATAGTGTTACCATGATCCAGCGCGATTGCCGCGTCAATTTTCGCCTCCTTGACGATTGCTTGCGTCATTTGCGCAAAAACACGCGGACTGACGTATTCAAAATCAAAATGATGCTGTTGTATTATTATCGGCGTATTCAAATCGTCCGCGGCTTTGACAACAGCCTGAACGCTTTCTAAATTGTAGGAATTCATTGCGCCGATAGTTATTTTATGCTTTGCAGCATATGGAAGGATGTGGCCGTAGCTTGTCAAATTACCCATAATTAAGAAATAATCTCCTTCTCGATAAGTCTGAATAAGTATTGTTAGTATTCTATTATAACCGCCAATAATTGTGAAATATATTATAGTAATGGATATCATAACTTGAAGTTATACTAAACTGGCCGATGCGCCGAAAATGTTGCGTACATGCCTGATGTATAGTATCATTAATTCGCGGCTGCATTGTCTGATTTCGAGAGTTATAGTTATGAGGGATATGATCGGATGCAAGAATTGAGCTATTTTGAATATTTTTACTGTGTAGCGGTAAACAAGAATATTTCTAAAGCTTCGGAAATTCTACATGTGTCTCAGCCGGCTGTTAGCAAAGCCCTATCAAAGCTTGAAGAAATTCTTTGCTGCAAGCTGTTTGACAGATCCCGCAAAGGCGTTGTGCTGACAAACGAAGGATTACTGCTTTTTAAAGCGGTAAAAGAAATCTATGCTCTTATGAATCGCACAAAAAATCTATTTTTGTATGGCGCCGCTAATGAACAGCAAACGGTAACGGTAGGCATCGGAAGAGACCTCTGCGAATATTATTTACTTCCGCATATCAAGGTTTTCTCAAACGAGAATAAAGACACGATCATCTCCGTGAAAATTATGAGGACAAACGATATGGACAGCGCCTTGGAGCGAGGAGAGATAGACTTTTCAATCTGTGACACTGATTTAGTGAAAAATAAATATTTGAATCAGCCGCTGTTTCACCTCACCGATCAGCTGGTATCCGGCCCTACATTTACGGAGCTTATGGGAACACAGCCGGTCGGTTTCTTATCGCTTTTGGAATATCCGCTGATTATGTACTCGAGCATATCGTATCGCAGAAGATACTTGAATACATTCTTTGCCGAACGGGGAATACGTATCACACCTGCTATTGAAATTGACGACGCTCGTATAGCGATTGAGCTCGTTAAGCAAAATCAAGGTATTGCCTGCCTTTCTTCTCTATACTTGCGCGAAGCCGTTCTCAACAAGGATATAAGCATTATCCCTACAATTGAGCCTCTTCCGGAAAGAACCATCGGTATTTGTTATTCACAAGGAAAAATGAGTTGTGGATGCGAAGCGTTTGCGCATTATTTGCTATCAACCAGCACATTAATGTAAAGCGGTTTTAATGACGATTTGGCAGGCGGGGCGGAGTTTATGGGGCTATGGCGAAAAGAGCTGTGGCCCCGCACTTTTGCTGTTGCCCTGACTCAAAGGCAGGGTGCATTGCTTTATCGTCGCCATTATATTATCATAGTTCGGGAAAAGGATGACGAAACCCCGCGTTATGGAAATGACGGCAATATGACCGCGATGGATGCCGAACGCTATTTAAATGAGCTGCCTCTCGGAGATAAGGGAAAGCCGGGCTCGCTCCGGCATCTCGCGTATGTCGCGGGCGGAAATGTGTACGACGCCGTAAAGAGCGCCGTAAAGGATAAAGTAGTCGCTTCGTTAAGCGAGTATTACTGC
>DBDD01000291.1:4005-6342 GCA_002293365.1 Christensenella sp. UBA941
TCTCGTTTCACATCTGGAGCGACGAATGCGAACCGAGCGACTACGCCGACGATATTGCGAGCGAGTTCGGACTAAAAGAGATAGAGGATCGCAATTCATATTGGTATGCCCATAATGGTCTCAACCTCTTCAAGCGTAAATTAGCCAAAAGGAACTCGAAGCTGTGGCTGTTGTTTCCGAAGAACGCGGATAATTTATTCTTCTATAGGGAATTGCTAAGCGCCGTCGGCGAGATGAAGCGCGAGTATTCCGTCGTACCAAGCGATGTTCCGCTGGCAACGCGCGAGCACAGGGCGTCCGATTTCGCGAATATTGTCCGTTTTTGCAACGCGTGCGTTCCGGGGGGGGCAAGGCGTTCGCGATGCTTAATTTGCCGCATGAGCAGCTTATAAAAAAGCTGTTCGACGCATACTTGAAAAGCAAGAGCTTCGACGAAATATCGATCATGAAGGGCATTAAGTCAAAGCGCGGGCACAATCCGGCTATGGCGAGGCAGAATCTGGCCAATGAGCTGCGGAACTGCCCTCTTGGCCGGACTGTGTACACGTACGAGCTTGAGCGGCATTTGACGATTGTTGCCCGAGCATTCGCGCGCAAGGACGCGCGGTATGTCGTGGATACCGGGAACGACTATTACGGCTATGGGACGGAATGGGAGAATTATGAGCATCCGCTGATATTCATAATACTCTCGTTCTTCGGCGCGCTGGGCATGATCGACATCGCCTGGGGCGAGGATCAGGGCAGCGAGGTGAATCACGATCTCTTTGCAGGCTGAATATAAGGGGATAACGACGATAGCGTCGGGGTGGGACGGTAAACGAAAACGCGGCGGGAGAGGTTGAAACTTCCCGCCGCGCCCAGAGTTATTTAGTTATTGCCGCAAGGATTCGATGTCCTCGCGGGGAGTGTAATCGTCTCTGTGTAAATGGATTCTCTATCTGCGGGTTCCTTTCTGCGATCACGGCTAATTCCTCCTCGCTGTTGGCGGCGATAAAGCTCGCCCAATCGTACAGTTGCGTACCGTCCGTAGCGGCCGGCAGCTTATCAAGCTCCAGCGTGTGGATGGCTACTATGTCAGTAAGCGCCACAATGTCTTGTGTCCACTTGATCCACTCCTCGCAGCCAAAGAATTATTGTACTACAATTGAGATATGCGTACCAATGCACCACCTTGGTGCATTTCGATAAAAACAAACACGAACGCCTCCCCGGCGAAAAACATCGGGTCGAGTTCGCGTTTGCTATTAACAGTTGTATCAAGATGTCACCTTTGATACAACCTCATCGACCGCACCAATAATATACACGATACGCCTTCGGGCTTTAACATAGCGTACACGATTGGACGGATTGGTGCAAATGGTCTGGTATTTAAGGTTCTCGCCTTCTCCCTTCAAATAGGAACTCAATTGACTGCAATGTCAGATCATGGTAAAATTAAATCACGCTGGAATCATATCTCGATGAACGGAGCAGAACAAACGATATTAACAACTTTTGGCGAAATTGTTTCGGACAAATGAAATCGTCAAGATTCTTCGAGATAAAATTACTGTATAATTTAACAATAGACGCGGTACATCAAAGTATGAGGCTTATAAAGAGGAGCAATAGTTTATGGAACGATTCAGCACTTTAACCGATGCGGCGGAGTTTGCCGCGACGCGCTGCAACGGCTGGAGCTTCATAAGCTCCGACGAGCGCTACGACGCGGACAGCCTTTTGACGCTTGCGGAGACGAGCGACGATGAAGACCCGCTGGACGAGGACGCTTTTTACGTCGTNNGAGGACATAGACTGGCTGTTTATATCCGATTCAGCGCCCGACGAGGATTTACCTGCGCAGTTTCCCGCCGCCCCGCAGATGAACTTCTGTCCCAAATGCGGCTCGCCCGTCAATACCGGTGCGCGGTTTTGCGGCAAGTGCGGCGGCAAGCTGGAATAATCACGGCTTGATAACGAATACGAGGGGGCGATGATTTGTTTTGTACACAATGCGGTAAACAGCTGAGAGATACCGCTAATTTCTGCACTGGATGCGGCGTGCGCACCGAGCCTCCGGCAGCGCCTGCGCCGCAACCGTGGCCAGAAGCGCAACCACCGGCGTATCAGCAGCCGGTCTATCAACAATCCGCAATGCCAATACGGGAAAGCGTTCCCGACGTCTGCTCGGCCTGCGGAGCGACGCTGCCGGACGGAGCGGGGTTTTGCACAAACTGCGGCACGGCTGCAAGGGCGGCAGTTGCGCCGTCGATGTCCCAATCGAATCAGCAGCCGGTACACCAGGAGCAATCAGCCGCGCCAACACAGGCCATCACCCCCGGCATATGCTCG
>DBDD01000291.1:6389-8553 GCA_002293365.1 Christensenella sp. UBA941
TCTCAGCAGACGGAATATCAACAACCAGCCGTTGAGCCAGTACCGGCAAACGTTCCAAATGTCTGCTCGGCCTGTGGAGGGATGTTGCCGGACGGAGCGGGGTTTTGCACAAACTGCGGCATGGCTGTACAACCGGCGGCGTTCACGCCTGAGACGGTACAACCGGCGTATCAGCAGCCAGTATATCAGCAACCCGCCGCGCCCGTGTGGCAAGCGCCGCCGACGCTACAGCCTTCGGCCTATCAGCAGCCAGCGTATCAGCAGCCGGTGTATCAGCCACAGCCCGCCGCGACCGCGCGTTCGGCGGTCGGAGCGCCTAATAATTCGCCCGGCCAACGGATGGGCGTGGGAAAGTTTATCGGTAGTTATATCAAAGCGTCGCTGGCGACACTGAAAAAACCGTGGCGGTTGATTCCCAACCTTCTGCTGGCGATAATCTGGCTGCCGCTCTCGCTGCTGGGCTCCATCGGCCTCAACGGCGCCTGGTGGGTACGCGTCCTGAGCTTCCTCACCTTTGCCGAGGGCGGGATGTTCGGCGGCTTTTTTGGCGCGCTCGGAGGCATACTTGGCAAGGTGGCTATGGCGGCCTTTTTGAACGCCATGATTTTGCCGCTGTTCCAAAAGAAGAGGCCTTTTTCCGGGATAGGCGGCGGTTTCAAGGGCTTCTTCGGCGCGCTGGCCGTCAAGAGCGCGTCCGCTGTCGCGCCGCTGTTGGGCGGGGCGGGCGCGGCTCTAGCGCTATACGCGTTTATGAATATCGATCAATCCCTGCAAAACAGCATGGTTGCCATTATCGCCATTGTGACGCTACTGCAAAACATAGGCAGGCAGAACGGATTTCTGTGGGGGCTGGTGTTTTCGGCGGCGGGCGGTTTATCAAAAGGCCGCACGCCCTCCTATATGGGCGTCAGCCGGTGGGTAGGCGGCATGACGCTGGGCTTTGCCCTCGGCGTGGCGCTGTCGGCAACAGGATTGCTCCTCTGCGGCTGGCTGGGCTTGCTGCTGCTGATTATCGCCGTTGTTTTCATGCTTGTGTCGAAAGGCAAAAGGGAGGTGGCGAGGGTATGATTAGGAAGCGCATTGTATGGGTTTTGCTGTCGGTTATGCTGTGCACGGCTGTGCTGCCGCTGACAGCGCATGCAAGTACGCCAAGAGTGGACTACTTTACTCCCGAATGGAATGTTGAGAAGATTCAAGCGGAGTTTCCTGACCTACAGCAATATGCCGTATCGCTTGATAGAACGGACGAATTTGACTTCTATATAGGGTGTTATGGCGATTATGACAGAGATATGAACAAACTTGACCCGACCTTTGGATTTCATATCATGGTTATGGAAAAGAACACAGACAATCACATAATGTCTCAAAGGGTTGATTTGGTTCTGCCCGAACACTCGATAATTGACGGCGTAGATGTCAGTGCTTCTTTCAATTCTCACTCATGGAAAGATATAGCAAGCTACGACGAGTATCAGCCTACAACGATATGGGGATTGCCAGCAGTAGATAGTTACGACTACATGAAAAACGAACATGGTACTTATAGTGGATTTATAAATCTTGGCGCGCTTTTCAATCTTGATGCAGAGGATATGGAAGCTGATGCCTTCAGAATACTTGTTTGGTATGACGAGGATATAGTAGCGCAAAGTTCTGCGGAAGCCGTCGTGGAAATGCTCATAAACCCCAGCGTTACTCCGACACTATCAGAACCCGCCGTCTTTTATGCCGACCCTGATTACTTTGGGATTAGCGCGGCAGAAGAAAGTAGCGAAAACAGCAGTCCGGGCAACAACCGCAGGCCGGGCGACCGAGGGGAACTGGACGGCATAGACGAGGACGGCGACGGCTTCATCACCACCTACGAGGGCGATTTTGGGTATGGCGGCAGCATCTATATCGCTTTACCCGGCAGGGACACCGGCCATGCCAGCGCGGGGATGACCATTTTCATCGGCCTGATTGCCCTCATTCTCGCTATCCTCTTCGGCGGCGCGGGCGGCTTTGTTCCCCCTATGCCTGCTCCGGCTGGCGTCCCGCCCGCCTCGCCATACAAAGGCGGCAGCCCTTGGATACGCTTTGACGGCGACGGCGACATGGTGGCGACCGACCCGGTGAACGGGAATCAGCGTACCTTTGTGGGTAACGGCGACGGAACCTA
>DBDD01000263.1 GCA_002293365.1 Christensenella sp. UBA941
CACTACATCAGTATTGCAAATACATTACTCGTGATGTATGTTTATATACGGATGACGTGTAACAGAAGGGTTGTCTTTCATCGTTTTGATGACGAACGGCTCCGCCGTCAGGCGGAGCCGACACATTGCGATTACATTGGCATCAATGTTCTCATCTTTGTAAGCGCCCTCTCAATAGAGCGAGCCACCGTCTTGAAATGAACATTTTCAAGTTCGGCTATTTGGCGGTAGGTATAATCTTTGAAGTAGTGCAGATAAATCCTGCACCATTGTATCTCGGACAGTGTTGCAATAGCGGCATAAAGCTGTTTGTAACTGTCCATCTTAATAACAAGATCGGCGAAATCCTCTTGTGGCAGTGTCGTTGTTGTGTCTGTTAAACCGTCAACGTACTCCATGTGACGCCGCCTTTCTTGCCGCTGTTGGGAGCGGTTTCGCCTGTCGGTATGCTCTATCAGGTTCTTGACCTCTATAGAAACTTTCAGGCAAACCCGCTTTCCATCAGCGAGCGTATACCGCATTTCTACATATGGATTCTCCATCTGAATACCTCCGTTCGTTCGTTTGAACACTTGCAGGCGAACGGAGAATAAGGCGGGCTTCGTGCTCGCGCGAGAATTATGTTTAGAAGAATAAATCGGCACTGGCAAATATCACGGAAAATTTCGCGGCGCACAAGCGCCTCCTTTCCGCAAAAAAGTCAAGCCGGAAAGGGTTGAATATAGAAACCCGGCAGTTAGCCTTTTAAGCTTTCTGCCGGGTCTTTTATATTTGTGTGCCCCGATAATTATATTGAGGGGTCCATTGTGGGAGAGTCAATACTGGGGAAATAATATTCACATTTACAAAACGCCTAAATATCTACACTTTTCGACTGTCGATAAATAATTTTCAACATAGAGGGTATACCATCGCGGTAGCCTTTTGCTTATATGTACATCTACAGCCGGTGATATCGGCGCGGGCGGTGCGATAATATGCGCTGCGTTTCCGTGACGGCTGCGGAAACTTTCATCAAATATTGCTCTTGGTCGATTATGCTAATTTCATCAAACAGATAAATACCATAAATCTCCCCAGAGAATCGCAAACCATTCTTTTTGGCATATGTTTCCATGCGTTCCGGCAGATCGTTGATGCATCCGTAATATCCTCTTGTGTAAGCATTTAAGTAAAGCCCCGATTTTATACGCTCATTTCCTTTCGGGTCAAGCGAGTAGAATCGCGCCGGACTTACAGGTGCGTCTAAAAAGGACTTGATATCCGGCCAATATGCGCCTACGGGAAAGGACATGTTCAGATATGGTTCGTGTGCGGATTTATAGAATCGTATAAACTCGTCAATAAAAACGCCGGGATAGGCAAAGTGGTTTTTATCACCTAAAATAATGCGTCTTTCTGGCATTTCGTTCAAGGTAATTTCGTTTTCTGTTATACTCATGCCCTCTTGTATTAAACCTATAAATGCGTCGACGACCGAACTTGCATCTTGATAAAAGCGTATTTCATCATCCATCTTCTTTCTATTTTGACATAGTATCTTCAGCACTTTTTCCGGGGTTCTAGTTTGTGCTAAACTCTTAATAGTTTCAAGGGGCACACCTATTTCCGTTAATACGCGAATCAATTTTGCTGTAATTATTTGTGGCGCTGAATAATATCGATAGTTATTCTCATGTTCAACGCCATGCTTGGCCGGATGAAATATACCTTTCTTATCGTAATTGCGTAAAGATTTCACCGTTATGCCCACAAGCTCCGAAAAATCCTTTATCGTCAGAAAACCGTTTAGCAAATTCTGTATACTCATTTATTAATACCTAGCATCTTGTTATAGACTTATTGTCAAAGGTGTTTCAGATGATAAACCTTCATCGCCCCATCGACCGGGACGGGGCGTGGACGGCGAAGTCAAAAAAGGAATATGTTCTGGACGCGAACGGCGAACGCATACCGCTCAAAAGCAGCGCGTTCAAAACCCGCAAGGTCTACACTGTGGATAGGAACGATCCGACCAGAGTGGAGGAATGGCGCTCGGCTTGGGCCGGTGCTGTTAACGCTGCTTTGGAGCGCGGCGGTCATACCGATAGGATTGCGCAGCGCGAGCGGAGGATAATACTGAGCGATAACGGACGGGTACATCAACAAACAGGAAGGACATGTCCTCCCTGTTTGTTGATCAGAATAGGACTCAATACATCCTTAATAGAAGTATGCCTGGAACGGATATGACTATACTTTTAGACATCAGTGCTTCGCTCGCTTCTGCTGGACGCTATCAGAATAGTGAGCGCCTACTCTTGCCGATACCAACCTAATAGTCGATGGTGTGAGAACTACCGAAAAAGTAAATGAGATTATCCACGCGATGGAAAAGGATACGACAAATGCCTTCAACGTATTTTCGTTTATACCAACATTGATAAGAGTCATCACAAGGCTCAATGCTAATGAAATGATAAGAGATAACACAAGCGATGTTAGAATATTTATTTTCGTTTCTTTTTTCATATACAGACCACTCCCTAATAGTTTTTTATAATTTTGAATGTATTTCAAAATCTCGATATTTTTTCAGCAACGCAGGTAGCCGCTCCTTAATTTGCTTGAAGCATTGGCCCAGCGATAGACCCAAAAGCATCGATTTCTATAGTTTCGTTTTAGGGTGCTTTCCGATCAATAGATAAAACCAACTCCGAAATTTCCTCCACGGCTAGCGCCGCCTTATGCGGGTCAATGCCCATATAAGGCATATTCTTTAATTCGGACAAGGTTGTTGTTTTGATTTCTTTGTCTCCGTGCAGCGCCATCTTCGCGGCGGCAGGAATATGCTGTTCCAATATAGCGATAGCACGGCTGTCGCCCGCAAGATCGCCGAGAACGCTGTCCTTATCATAAAGCAGGCGGAAATCCCTAGTGGGAATGTAGCTTAGTTCAAACACACCTTCGCCTATTTCAAAAGCATCGCTTTTATATCTGGGAAGACATACCGCAGCGCAGCACCCGTCCGGAACGGATAATCGCACTGTCACGGCCCCGTCACAGCCGATTGCCCAGAAGCTCTCCCATCTGCCGGAGATGCTGTCGTATGAGGCCGTGCATTTGCCCAAACGCGCGTCTATACAAGGAGAAAACCTCACGGATTTAAAACCCGGCGCAGTGGATTTCAGTCCCGCAACATTCTCGTACATGAATTGAACAATGCTGCCGTAGGCGTAATGATTAAAGCTATTCATGCCTGCCGGGTTGACCGAGCCGTCGGGTAGAAGGCTGTTCCAGCGTTCCCAAATAGTCGTTGCTCCAAGCCTAACACAATGGAGCCAACCCGGATACTCCTCGCGTAAAAGCAGGCGCAAGGCCAAATCCTCCATGCCGTTTTCGGCCAAAACGGAACATATTAGCGGAGCGCCAGCAAATCCAGAGGTGATGGCGTAACAGTCCTTTTTAAGGCGGTTGCGAAGCCACGATATCAGCTTTTCTTTATCCTTGAACACGCCAAACCGCAGGCAGAGAATATATGCCGTCTGCGTGTCCACTGCCAGCCTGCCCGTTGCGCTAAAATACTCGCCAATAATTCTTTCGCGGACTTCATCGGCCATCGCTGAAAACCTGCGGTAATCCTCCATATTGTCAAGAAGTTTTGCGGCTTTGGCCGTAAGAATTGCTGAGTTGTACCAAAAAAGCGAAGCGACTAATGCGTCCTCGGTTCCGCCCTTGACGCTCGTTTCTGTTATGCCGTCCAGCGCAAGCCAATCGCCCAGTTGGAAGCCAAAGCCGTTTCTATATTTATCGCTGATGGCGTTGACCCAGTCCCGCATTATAAAATATCGCTCATACGGCAGCTCACCATAGCGCTCATAGAGCGTCATAGGCACAATAGTTGCGGCATCGCCCCAAACGGAGCAAGCTTCATTCAGTATCGCGTCGCCGGGAAAGTAATTTGACACAAGGCCGCCCCGCTTCTGCTGTTCGGCGCGGAGAAGGCGAAGATACTTTTCGTAAAAGCCACGACAATCATAGTTGAAGCACGCGGTAGCGGCAAAAACCTGAGCGTCGCCCGCCCATGCAAGGCGTTCGTCCCTTTGCGGGCAATCCGTGGGGATATCAACGAAGTTCGACCGCTGACTCCACAGCGCGTTTTGATATAGCCGGTTTACATCCGCGTTTCCGCATTCAAAACTGCCTGTTCTACGTGCATCCGAATGGATAACGCAACCTATAAATTCAATATTGACCGGCTCCGACGTGCTTACACGAACATAGCGAAACCCGAAATAAGTAAACCGTGGGCGGTACTGTCTCCGCAGTCCATCGCTGATAACGGAAAAGCCCTTGGTAGCGGTTCTATAGTTCTCATTGTAAAAGTTCCCGTCTACGAGTATTTCGCCAAATCCAAGAGAAATCATGCTGCCAACAGGAAGCTCCGCTTCAAATTCAACCCAACCCGCAAAATTTTGCCCGAAATCCAGTACGGTATCGCCTTCCGGGGTTTGTATGATCGACTTAACCGGCAGCCGCTGAATTACCGCAAGACGTTCACTATAACGCGGTATCAGGACATCCGTACCCCAATCCAGCGTCTTTACGGGTGCAGGCTCCCCCGGAGCGAGCGTATAGTCCAAGCTTTCCCCGTCATATATACCGCTGTCCAGAACTGGCGAAAGTACGCTGTACCACGAGCCATCCGTTGATACGGCTTCCGTAGTTCCGTCGTCATATTCGATGTCTATTTGCGCTATTGCCGCAAACGTGTCGCCCCAGCGGTTCGTCCGTGGCACCATCCC
>DBDD01000248.1:0-955 GCA_002293365.1 Christensenella sp. UBA941
AACTCATTACCGAAATCGATGGCCACTTTGCCACGCTTCAAAAAGGCCGGGAACAGAACACCGGGCGGGCTATGTCGGAGGGCGTATTGACCGGTTGGGCGTTTGAGGGTGGCAAGGTGGAAGTCAACAAACCGGATAGCTGCCTGCAAGTCGTTTTCAACAGTAAGCCGGGTGAGGAAGTTCGCGCCGAGCTAAAGCGGGGCGGCTTTCGATGGGCGCCCAGCGTTGGGGCGTGGCAGCGACAGCTAAACGACAGCGCCTTGCATGCCGTAAATACCATAAAAAGCATACAGCCGCTTACCGGCGAAAAGCCCGCCGATTTATTGCAGCGCGCCGGTGTATTGGATAATTCCACGATGGATAGGGGGCAGCGCCCTCCCGACAAGAAGGCGATTAAGCGAAAACGCGGCTACGAGCGATAGGTGGAATCCATATGGCGTTTTTTGTGAAATGGTCGGCTTATACTACGCTCAAAACGATACTCAAGGAAAAGAAAAACTGCCGTACCGAGAAGAAAACTCTGCTCAAACGCCCTGATTCTAAGCGCGAAGAAAAGAAGCCGCCACAGAATTAAAGAAACTGCTATTTAGGCGGCGGGTATCCGCCCTCCCACATAGCGCAAAAGGCTCCACACGGTTTGTGTGGGGCCTTTTTTGTCGTGCCGCGATTTTTCCATATGTCATAATAATCTACGGGCGCGGCGAAAATGCGCCATGCCTGTTTTCATCAAAGCCTCTTACTGCTCCTCGCCAAGTCGCGCCATTAATTCCGCAATTTGTGCCGCTTGCGCCGCGAGCGCCGCGTCCTTGTCCGCCAGTCGCGCATCCCTATCCGCGACAATGCCCTGCCATTTTTCGCGTTCCCTATCAACCGCATAGCCGATTGCAGACGCTTCATTGTGGCGGGCGCGGGAGCGTAGCCGCTCCATCTCCTTGAACTCGTCCGTTGCCGTCAC
>DBDD01000248.1:997-1665 GCA_002293365.1 Christensenella sp. UBA941
TTGAACAACGCGAGCCACAGCTTTAACTCATCGTCGGCGCTTGTCACTTCCGGCAGTTTGGGCAACTCAAAATAATGCAGAACTTGCTTGTCGGTCAAGAGCGTATGACGATTCACTTCCAGCGGCTGAAATTCCGAATGAAATTCCGTGCAATCGAACATTTCAAATGCTATAATACTGATAACGATCGTGCGCGGCAGGTCTTTATACTCCCCGCCTTCTTTAAGGGCAGTGGAATACTCACGCGCCCAGTAATACAGAGAACGCTCGGAATAGTCCCCTTCGTCCGTCACTTGAATTTCAAGATCAACCCGTTTTCCGTCCACTGTCATGTTGATGTCCAGTCGGCAGAACTTTTCGCCTATCATTTCCGGCGTCATTTCAGAATTGGTTATTACGAATTCCTCTATGCTTTCAAGCGGTATATCCAGCAATTCTGCAACGAGCCGTTTCAGCAGATTGGGATATTTCACAAACACCATTTTGAAAAGCATATCATTCTTAAAAGTGTATTCCAGCTTCGTCACATGCATACTCCTTTATAACAAAATATTACCATATAAATGTACGCGCCGCAAGAGAAATCGAGGAAAGTCCGAAGGTAAGCGGAGCATTCCAAATATTCTCGCGCAGTACGACTTATAACGACCTATTAGCATTTTTTTGGG
>DBDD01000248.1:1711-4011 GCA_002293365.1 Christensenella sp. UBA941
AAGGGTGAGATATGCCGTTTCTCCCCAGAGTTATCCACAGGATGAAGGAAAATCGCATAATTCTCATTTTGTGTGGGCTGCTATACAATACACACAATATCCCGGCAACGGCCAACGAATAAATCCCCTTCCCCCTTTCAGTATTGCCCTGGGAGCGCGGACGCCGCGCTTCCACGAGAATGCTGATGGAAACCCCAGCATCCCCGGTAAAATCCGATTCCGGGCTTGCGCGAGAGAAGTTTGACAATTGCATATACAGGCTATCGGCAACAAATCCAAGCGGTATCCGCCGCGTTTCGCGCGATGATATGGGAAATCATCCGGCGCTCGCGCCAGCGCGAAACGCGTACAGACAAAGGCATGTCCTACGCGGTAACGCCTATTGGTATAATGATACTTGCGCAAAGTCGAGATTCAGTTCCAGATTGCGCCCTGTCCAATGCGGGAGGATCACGCACCGCGCGACAGCTCCGGAGGGAGCATCGCCTCGTGGGTGATATGGTACAAGGCCATTGTACGCCGATGCGTTTGCCGCGATATGCGGCATGAAAGCACATTGTTTTAACGCCAAACATGCTACCCACTTTTTATTTCCCTTGGACTTTTGATATGGAGGGTGTAGCATGAATTCTGTTTTTACCGTGAAGGAACTCTGCGAGCTGTTGCGAATCAGCAGAACGACCGCCTATAGGCTGCTCGCGGAGAATACAATACAAAGCATCCGACTAGCGCGGAACGGCAAATACATCATCCAACAGCGGCATATCGACGCGTTTCTTTCCCGGAATTATAGTTGATCCATTGTACTTTATCCCTGTTTTTGCTATATTCTTATCAGCATTAACACAGGAAGGGGGACGAACTATACGAAGGGACTGAATACGCAATGACAGAATGTAATATAACCGCATCCGTGCATAAAAAGGCTGGCTCGCCCTATTACCGGGCGATGCTTCGGTATCGCGATCCGGAAACGGGCCAGTATAAGCAAGTGGAACGTAGTACAAAATGCGTTAAAAAGGGCCCGGCGATTATCGCCATGGCGCAGATGATGGAGGAGTACGAGGAAAAACTCGCCAATACCACATGGGAGCCAGATTCGGATATGCTATTTGTGGATCTATTGAACAACTGGCGAGACGCTTTCGAGGATATCGAGGAATCGACCGTTGAAGGATACGAAAACAATTTTACGACCCATATCCTCCCCTACTTTGCGGATTGTAAGCTCAAAGTCGGGGAAGTACATCGAAAGCATATACAGGAGTTCATCAACCACAAAGGCAAACACGGAAGGCTGGATGGCAAGGGCGGCTTAAATCGCGAATCAGTGAAGAAGTACGTGAGCAATATCGCAAAGGTGCTGGATTATGCCCTGTACACGCTGGAAATCATCCGGGAAAATCCGGCCAAGCATGTTTCCTATCCGATCAGCATATTCCCAAAGAAAACGTTCACAGCCCGGTTTCTCTCGCTGGACAGCATACAAATCCTGCTGGATCATGTGCTGGATGACGTGTTTTTGAAGGAGAACGAATACTCCTGGTGCACGGCCAGCGGCCTCATCCTCGCCCTGTACTATGCTCTGCGGCGGGGAGAAATCTACGGCTTGCGCTGGCGGGATATCGACTTCGAGAATGATATCCTGCGCATTGAGAATACCCAGGTGCGCATAGTGAAGCAGACGCACGAGAAGTCTCCAAAAAATGAAAGCAGCCAATGCGCTATGCCGCTCATACCCGATGTTAAGGCATTTCTACTAAGGCTCAAAGCCCATCAGGAGGAATGTCGTCTGCTGTATGGCGACCGCTTTGCGGAAAATGATTATGTCGTGAAGCAGGATAACGGGGAGCAAGCGGGCCTCGATTTTCTGAACAAGAACTTACAACGGATTCTGGCGAAAGAAAATCAGCCCGTCGTGACGCTCCACGGACTGCGCCACAGTACGGCGACCTTCCTTCGCTCCCTGGGCTATTCCGTGCCGATGATTCAATCTTGGCTGCGGCACGGGGATATTAAAAGCACCATGCGCTATGCGCATGACAACCTCGACCTGAAAGCCGATACCGCAATGCAGATTGAAGCCTCCTTTTCGGCGCTGTCCGATTTCAATAAAAGGAATTCGAATATAGATTAAACGCGCGTCGGCTCTCGGGCCTGAAAATTCCGGCCAACACCTTGTTGGCAGTCTTGTTGGCAAAGAGCATGTTTGGGGTTAAAACAGGGAAAGCTATTGAAACAAAAAACCCACCATCCTAACGGACAATGGGGTCTTGATTGGTACGAGTGGTGATATAGGA
>DBDD01000278.1:0-3643 GCA_002293365.1 Christensenella sp. UBA941
GCGCGCGCCGGGCAGCACGGCAAGGGCTTCGCAGTCGTAGCGGAAGAAGTTCGGAATCTCTCCGCAAAGAGCGCGCAAGCGGCAAAGGATACGGAGAGCCTGATCGCGGACTCGATGCAAAAGGCGGAGCAAGGCGTTAAAATCGCCGGGGAGACGGCGGATAGCCTCTCGGAAATCGTATCGGGTATAAATCAGTCGTCGGCGCTGATAACGGAAATCGCGAGAGCTTCCGAAGAGCAATCGATGAGCATTTCCCAGATCAACACGGGTATCGACCAAGTCGCAAAGGTCGTACAGCAAAACAGCGCGACTGCCGAGGAATCCGCGGCGGCTTCCGAAGAGATGTCCAGCCAGTCGGCGGTATTGCAGGAGCTGATTTCGCAGTTCAAGCTTAAGGATAGCAATACGCGGCGACGCCTTGGCGAGCAATCGCGCGCCCCAGAATCCAGGCGTCTCGCGTCCTCGGAGGGGGAACATCCAGCTATCGCAGATTCGGGGGATTTCGGGAAGTATTAATTCGATAGCGCCTGGGTCTACGGCGCAAATATTACGCCGCCTCCGGATATGCCGGCGAATAAATCGCGGCAATGTCCGGGGGCGGCGCAATGCTATTCTTAGAGCCTACAGGAGAATACAGATCAGCCCGTTCGAGCCCTCGTTTATGATCTTTTGCAGCGTATCCTGGAATTTCATCTGGATATCCTCCGGCATGCGGCTTAGCTTGTTGGAAAGCCCTTCGCGCACGAGTTCGTTCAGCGATTTGCCAAATATGTTCGTATCCCAAATCATGCCGGGGTCGTTCTCGAATTCGCTCAAAAGATAGCGCAAAAGCTCTTCCGATTCCCTTTCAGAGCCAACTATCGGGCTTACCTCCGTCTCGATATCCACACGGAGCATATGGAACGACGGAGCGCTCGCCTTCAGGCGTACGCCGAAGCGGTTCCCTTGGCGTACGATTTCCGGCTCTTCGAGCGCTAGCTCCTCCATCATCGGCGGCACGAGGCCGTAGCCCGTCTTGCGCACGCACTCCAGCGCGCCCGAAACGCGGTCGTATTCCTTCTTTGCGCCAACGAGTTCCTTTATGATCGAAATCAAATGACGGTCGGAATCGATCGGATAGCCGCATTCGTCGCCGAGCACCCTATAGAAAAGGCCGTCCACCGGATCGAGCGTTATCCGCACCCTACCCTCTCCAAGGCTGATATCATCGAGCCTTGGAGACTGGAAATTCTCCTCGCCGACAAATGACTCCAATAGCGTCTCGTAGTCGCATACCTTGCCTATCTTCGGCAGCGCTTCGCGCACCTTGCCGACAAGCCCTCCAAGCAGCCAATGATCCATCGGCAGCGCCTGTATCCAGCCCGGTATTTCCAAATGCACCATCTTCATCGGGAACTGGAATAAGACTGCCTCAAGCATGCTTTGGATATCCTCCGCAGAAAGCTTCATCACATCCATCAACACTACCGGCACGCTGTACTTTTGCGCCATCGCCTCGCGCAGCTTCTTTGTATCCTCATGATGGCAGGCGGATGAATTCAAAACGACGACAAAGGGCTTCCCCATCGCCTTCAGCTCGCCTATTACGCGCTCCTCCGCCTCGATATAGCTCGAGCGGGGTATGTCGGTAATAGTGCCGTCCGTAACCATGACGACGCCGATCGTCGAATGTTCGTTGATAACCTTCTTCGTCCCAAGCTCCGCCGCGTCTTCGAACGGTATATCGTGGTCGAACCATGGCGTGCGCACCATGCGAGGCGCTTCGCCCTCCATATGTCCCATCGCGCCGCGCACCATATATCCAACGCAATCGACCATCCTGACGTTCATATGCGCTTTTTCGCCCAGATCGATCCGTACGGCCTCGTTCGGCACGAAATGCGGCTGAGTCGTCATGATCGTGCGCCCCGAGCCCGACTGCGGCAATTCGTCGACCACGCGGTCGCGCTCGAACCCGTCCTCTACGTTTGGCAAGACCAGCAAGTCCATGAATTTCTTGATGAACGTCGATTTCCCCGTCCTTACGGGTCCAACAACGCCAAGGTAGATATCCCCTTTCGTACGTTCCGCGATATCGCGGTACAAGTCGAGTTCCGCCATANNTATATCCTCCTCCCAAAGCCCAGAAAATCATCCATTACTCCTATCGTATATGGCGGGAAACGCGAAAAAATGCCCATTTGGACATTTTATCTTTGCGGGGGCGGGGTATAGCGCTGCGGTGCTATCGCGGCAGATTCTTGACATGCTCCCGTATGTTCATCGCCCCGTGCCAAATTGCGTAAATTTGTATCATATGCGTATCTTCAAAGATTTCATAGAACACAAGGTAGTCAAACACAAACGCCCTGCGATAATTAGGGTTGTCTGGATATTCAGTAAACGCATACGGCATAGGTAATCTCAAAGGGTATACGCTTTTCCATGACAACTTTATTGGCAAACAAGCTAAAAATCGCGTTGGTGGAAATACCGATTTTACGGCAAAATGCGTCCAACTGCTGCTTTACGTCTTCATCCAGCCGGACACTGAACGTTGTTGTTGCCAAAATCACGCGCCGCCTTAATATGTGTTGTCTACGATACCTATATTAACACTTATTGAGAGTATGTCAACAAAGCCCGCTTACTTACACTTTATCTCCGGCTACATTCGGCATTAAGCTCCATACCTTTTATCACGCCCTCAACGCGCGCGTATATTTTCCACAGATTTATCCTTCGTCTTCTCCGACAGCACGATCGCCCCCGCGACGAGCGCGGCCCCGGCGATAAAACGCAATGTTATGGCCTCGCCGAGGAAAATCGCGCCGAAAACCGCGCCGAAAACCGCCTCCGTGCCCATGATCAGCGACGCGTGGGACGGCTCGGCATAGGCGAGGGCCACATTATTTACGATTTGAGCGAATATCGTGCAAGGAAATATCAAAAATAGCAGCCCCCAAAGCACGTCCGCGCTGAAAAGCACCTCCGCGGTCGGGATTGGGCCGAGCGCCACGCCCATTATAAACGACGGCAGCGCCGTAAAAAGGAACTGTACGCACGTAAACACGAGCGCGTCCATCCCGCCTACCAAGCTAATCGAAATAACCGCGATACTTATAGAATATACCCCCGCGCAAGCGAGCGACCAGATATCGCCGATATTAACGGAAGCGCCGGACTGTAAAACAAGAAGGCCCACGCCCAAAACGCAAACGACGCCGGCGAGAAATACCGTCCATCTCGGACGCTTTTTTGTATGTATCCACATGCAAAACGGCACAAGTACGACGTACAGCACCGTAATAAACGCGCTATTGCCCGCTGTTGTCATAGTCAAACCGATCATCTGAAGAATGGTTCCCAAGAATTGCAGACCGCCCGAAAGCGCCGCGGCCCAAAAAACGCGCGCCCCGGCGCGCAGCAAGCGTTTTCTTAGATACAGCGCTAAAAAGAGCGCCGGAAAGAAGAAGCGAAAGCCCAGCGTCCAGCCCGGAGAAAGGTTTTCCATTACGCCCTTCGAAACGACAAACGAACCGCCCCATACCATGCCGCAAAGCAAAAGGCCGATTTCCGACAGAATCCTTTTTTGGTTAAACGAAAGTTTTTTCATTCGAATAGTATACGCTATATATGCTGTTTTGTCTCTTGGGATTTACAT
>DBDD01000278.1:3655-6159 GCA_002293365.1 Christensenella sp. UBA941
GATTTACATGCCGTTTTGTCTCTCTGGCTTTACATACTGTTTTATTTTTCGGGAATTACACGAGTATTTATCGCCATATGAATTTTCAGCGGCGTTGAAACTCCATCCATTTATATGATATACTAATCTAAAATTTTATATCCAGTCTATTTATATATTAGGAGAGAAAATATGAAATATTTTAGTGTATCCGGCGCGGCAAAAAGGCCGTTCTACGCGTGTTTATCAAAATTATTAGCGATTATCCTCGCGCTCTGTATTCTGGCGGGTTATCAAGCGATTGGCTTCGCGAGCGCAAGCGCCGAGGCGGACGGCGTATACGCGCCCCAAGGCGACTACGTCTGGGCGGTACGCGGGGGAAAAAGCAACGTATACCTAATGGGATCGATGCACATTGTTTTACCCGACTACGCCCTATCGCCGAATGTTATCGCGCTGATAAACGGCTGCGACGCGGTGGCGTTGGAGTCTGATATAGAAGACGAAGCGACGATCGAGGCAATCTCCGCAATGTATACCTACCCGGAGGGCGACAATCTTTTCGCGCATCTTAGCGATCGCGGCGAGGCGCATTTCGCGTGGCTATGCGAGCAATACGGCATAAAGCCTTGGGATTTAGCCACATTAAGGCCATTCGCGGCGTCGTCCGTTTTCAGCGAGCTGGCCGCAGACGCTATGGGCTTTTCCTTCGAGGGCGTAGACGACTTAGTCCTGGCGGAAGCCAAGGCTGCGGGCAAGCCGATCCTGGCGCTTGAAGACGGCGCTACTATCTACGAGCGCTTCACTTCGCTGGACGACGATACGCTCGAACGGATGTGCATCCTGGCGTCTTACGGCCCCGTCGAAACCGCCTACAGCATGCTGGCTTTATATTTAACATATATCGAAGGCGACGTCGACGCGCTGGAGGCGTTCCTCGACGGCGGCGGCGGGTCGGAGCCCATCGGCGGCGACGGCTTGCCTATCGTATTCGAAAAGAAGGACGACCTCTACGATCAGTACATGCAGGACGACCGCAACAAAGCCTGGATCGACGTTATCGAAGGATGGCTGGAAACGCCGGATCGCGACGTTTTTATCGTGGCGGGCGTGTCGCATTTCATCGGCGCCGGCAGCGTCGTCGAGCTGCTCGAAGCCGAAGGCTATACCGTCGAGCTGGTGGAATTCGATCAGGAGCAGCTGGCCGCATAGGTTGTTCTGCCGCGGCTCCGATGTTTCATGTATGGGCGATCTGTGTTCGCCCATACAATAATTTCTCCAAATTTCGGCTATCGAAAGGATGACATAATGAAACTCTACGAATTCCGTCAGAGCCTCCAAGGCGGCCAATACGACGCCAATTTCACAGAGCTTTACGGCGAAGCGCAGCCGGCCGCAAAAAAACGTTATGACGACATCACGAACGCGTTCGCGGAGGCTTTCGGCGAAGAACGCGACGTTGCCATCCTCTCCACGCCCGGGCGTACGGAAATAGGCGGCAACCATACCGACCATAACGCCGGGTACGTGCTGGCGGCGGCGGTAGGCCTCGACATAATAAGCGTCGTCTCCAAAAACTCCGACGGCATGGTTCGCCTGAAAAGCGTGGGCTTCGCGCCAATAAATATGAGCCTTGCCGATCTTTCGCCCAAGGAAAGCGAGCGCAACCATTCGATCGCGCTCATGCGCGGCGTCGCGGCGCGTATGCGGGAATTGGGCTATACTCTCGGCGGCTTCGACTGTATGATGAGCTCGACTGTACCCGGCGGCTCGGGGCTTTCGTCCTCGGCGGCGTTCGAGGTACAAATCGGCAGCGCCTTCAGCCATCTATACAACGAAGGCCGATTGCCGGACGTTCAAAACGCGCAAATCGCGCAATATGCGGAAAACCACTACTTCGGCAAGCCATGCGGTCTGATGGATCAAACGGCTTGCGCCGTGGGCGGGCTGATCCAGATCGACTTTCGCGATTCGAATAAGCCTATAATCGAGCAGGTCGCGTTCGATTTCGCCTCGGCCAAGCACGTCCTATATATCGTCAATACGCGCGGGAGCCATGCGGATTTAACGCCAGATTACGCCGCGATAGAGGGCGAGATGAAATCGGCGGCCAAATTTTTGGGGCAGCCTCTATTACGCTTTGCCTCGAAGGAGGCGCTGCTTGATAATCTAAAAGCATTGCGCGAAGAGGGGAACGATCGCGCGGCCCTACGCGCATACCACTATTTCAACGACAACGCGCGCGTCCTCTTAGAAACGGAGGCGCTTAAGGACGGCGACTTCGAGCGCTTCAAGCGGCTCGTAATAGAATCGGGACGCTCTTCGTTTATGTACCTGCAAAACGTCTACTCCACGGCGCGCCCTAAGGAACAGGGCTTGCCCGTCGCGCTTATGCTGGCGGAGGAAATACTGGCTGGAAAGGGCGCTTGGCGCGTGCATGGCGGAGGCTTCGCCGGTACGATACAGACTTTCGTTCCGGACGCGCTCGCGGGCGAGTTCGAAGCGCGCATGGGCGCGGTTTTCGG
>DBDD01000089.1:0-7392 GCA_002293365.1 Christensenella sp. UBA941
GATACTATAACCCATACAATCTAATATTACAAGCATCGGTACGGGACGAGCCCCGGGTGCGGATACTGGAAATAGAGCAATTAACTGAAACGCGGCGATCTCTATTCGCCTCGTAACTGCGCCAACATTTCTGTCGGGGTTTTTATGAATTGTTCGTCTGGATAATGCTTTTTATTGCCGGTAATTAGATATGCACTACTGGTTTTCGCCGTATCATAAAATACTCTGTCGCTTTCATCTTGCATGAGTATATCGCTACAAAAAGGAACCATCGGCGTTCCAACGGCAATCAAAGCTTCCAATATTTCGGCTTGAATATCTTGCGGGATTTTTAAGCGCGGATACGCCAGAACTTTTTCATATTCCGCCAATATAGCGGCGCAATAAAAGAGTTCTGCACCATCAGCGGCAAGATAACTAATCACTTTGGCAGGGTTGCCGTTTGGAGAGAGCGCAGCAGAAATAATAACGTTGGTGTCGATCACAAGCCGCATTTAGTTATACCTGTTGTCTGCTGTCCGCAATAACAGCGTCAATATCGGTCATGGACATTTTATCCGTCCCGTTTATAGCGGATTGGGCTTGCGCTTTGCTAAAAGCGTCTTGCAAGCGCTGCCGGGGTGTCCGTTCGATTTCCAAAGCAAAAGGTATTCCCTGTTGGCGCGCTACCGCTTTAAGATAGACATTTATACCAGCCGCCAATGTCAATCCTAGTTGATTAAAAACCTGCTCCGCGCTTTTCTTATCGGCGTCATCAAGCCGAATAGTATAGTTAACTGCTGCCATAACCGTTATCCTTCCATGATTGCGTTGTACATATATTATACACTATTCACCCGCAATATGCAATGACGAATCAAATAATTAGAAATACCACAGCTCTTCATTGGAATATTTTCAACAAGGAGTTTTGTGTAGCTACTATTATCGCGCGAAATATATCTCCAGCGCCCGCTCAACGATTTCCTCAATCTCCCTCGGCTCTTGATCCGGCGTGAAATACCGAGCGTAAACCGCCTTCTGGATTTTCACAACCGGCGTCCTGTTCGGTTTCGGCTTTTGCCCAAGTTCGCCGCGCAGGATGCGGGTGCCCTGTCGTCGAGTATGCCCAGGTGTACGATAAGGCCGAGGAGAGCATGCAGCTCGTTTAAGAATGGGCGCGCCTCGGTTTGCAGTTCGAGACTGGTGATGTGATTGCTGACGATCTCCACGAGCTTGACGCCGATACGGTATTCCCCCGCGTCGGTCTTCTCGGTATATCCTCCGGCGCACATGGACGCGAGCAACCGATACGCCGTGCTTTTATGCATACCTGTCGCCGAGGCGATCTCCGTCGGCCCCTTCGCGCCGCCCGACTGAGAAAGGAATTCCAAAATCGCGAAAACACGATCTATTACGCGTACAGAATCGTCCATCGGGTTCCTCCGCTCTTATAACTATCTCCTGTAAGCCGAATTCTAAAAATCCCAACTCGTATTGCGTCATGAAAATCTTTGTTTTGAAACTTAATAAGTATAACTGTATTATACTATATACTGAAAATTAGGTCGACTATTTTCGAATGTGGGGTATGTGTCAAGCAAAAGTAGGCGGGCGTTTGACAGTCTGAAAATAAATCATGGGGCTTAAGATCGCATAGCTAGGGCGTTTCAAGGATTATATTGCTCATCGACTGTCAAAGACTAGATTATAAGCGCGCTACGGATAATATGCAACCGCGTGAATGCGACTTAACGATTATAAATATCCGGCTTATCAGACAGTCATCCCAGCGCGGACGCGGCGGAATTATACCTGTGGCACGCAACGAAATGTCCGGGTTCGATTTCGCAAAGAATGGGCGTCTCCTGTCGGCATACGACACACAATCCTGCGCCTCCGACGCAATGATGTGTAGTTCGATGCGAGTACCGCGATTGTGCGGGAGGCACAATCGCGGGAAATGTGTGTAAACACGACTACCACAACAATTATTGAGGTCGCGGAGGACTGCCAGACAGCGCGTATGGTATTTGTGTCGCCGGGCGTCGAGACCTCCGAGTGGGAGGACAGCCTTATTTCATGTGGTGTATTGAGAAATTTGGCGTTGACCGCTGTATGTTTGAAAGCAACTTCCCTGTAGATGGCAAGCTTTTTGATTATAGCGGGCTTTGGGATACATTTATGCTGCTGACGAAGGATTTTTCCGACGCCGAGCGCCTTTCGTTGTTTTGCAAAAATACGGTCCGCATACAGACTTTGACAGGATTATCAGGCATGTGTGAATAGAGCGCGCGACGATTACATGATCGCGCGCCCTATTCGTAATACTTCTTTAACGACAGGTTAAGAGTCAACGTGCTACAATCTCGGATCGACCGGCTCGCTCTCCAGCGCCAGCACGCCGAAGACGCATTCATGTACGCGATATAGCGGTTCCTCATTCACGAAGCGCTCCAGCGATTCCATCCCCAGGGCGAACTCATTCAAGGCAAGGCTGCGCTTTGACGACAGCGAGCGCTTTTTCAGCCGTTCCAAGCTGCCCTCCAGCATATACTCGGGGCCGTAGATGATGCGCAGATATTCCCGTCCGCGGCATTTTACGGCGGGTTGAAGCAGCTCGTTACCCTTATACGCGATGAAATCATACGGCTTCACTACCATACCCTCGCCGCCGGACGCCGTCAGCGCTTCCCACCACTTTACGCCCGCTTTGACGCTGTTTTCATCCAAAAGATCGACTGAAAGATGCTCCGTCGCAATGAAAACCGGCTCGTTCGCGGATGTCATATATTTCGCAATGGTTTCCATATGCCATAAATGGTTTTCGCCGCTATAGACCTTGCCCTCGGTGGCGAGGATATGAAACGGCGCGATTCGGTAATCGTCCAGGCTCTTTACGTCCCAGCAATAACGCCTGTACGCGTCCGTGTATAATCCGAGCGCTTCGGAGCGGCGCTCATAGCGGCTAAACAGCGCGGCTAAATCCACGCTTTGGCTTGAAGCGTCCGCGCTATCGGCTTTTTCTCCGAACGCAGCTAACGCTTGCCCAATCGCGCCCATGGAGGCGGCCAAGCCGTTCCGCCCCGCGCGCCCGACGGGGGAGTATTGCTCCGCCAACAGCTTTTTAGCCTTTGCCGACCACGGCATCAGTTCCGTATCGAGGCAAACCCAATCCGTTTGAAAATCCGCCCAAAATCCGCTGGCGTCCAGCACGTTCCGCAGCCGCGCGAGCAGCGCGTTTTCCGCAGCATGATCGTCGAAAAAGCGCCGCCCGGTTCGCGTATAGATGATCCCGGCATCTCCGTCCGAAATGCGAAACCGGTTTGCGGCGGCTTCGGCGTCCTTGCACAGCACGATCACCGCACGGGAGCCCATGTGCTTGCGCTCGCATACAACCTTATCCACGCCGCGCTTTTTATAGTAATCAAAGGCTTCGGTTGGATATTCCAAATAGTCCGCAAGGCCGCTCGTTTCGCACGGAGACATGGTCGGCGGCAGGTAGATCAGCCAGTGCGGATCGGCGGCAAAGCGGCTCATCGCCTCCAGCGCGGCAGCGGAGTTCTCCGTGCCGATCTTTATATTGCGGCGCAGACGGGTCGAAATATATTGCCCCATGACGTCCTCGACGCTCAATACATCGCCCTTATCGCCGGGTTGCTCCGCAAACGGCTTGATCGGCTCGTAATACACGCGCTCCGCCTGAACCTGTACCAGCTCCTTTTCAGGATAGCGCAGCGCAGTCAGCTTGCCGCCGAACACGCAGCCCGCGTCCAGGCAAATGGTGTTGTTGTGAATTTCGGCAGCTGGAACAGGCGTATGCCCGTATACAACCAGCGCGCCGCCGCGATACTCGTTCGCCCAGGGCAACCGCACGGGCAGGCCGTATTCGTCCGTTTCGCCCGTCGTCTCGCCGTACAGGCAAAAGTCCCGGACTCTCCCGCTCGCCCGCCCCTGATACTTCTCCTTCAGCCCCGCGTGAGCGACGACCAGCCTGCCGCCGTCGAAAACGTAATGGCTTATCAGGCCGTCTAAAAACACTTTGACCTTTTCGATGAACTCGCCGCTTTGCCCGCTCAATTCCTCCAGCGTTTTATCGAGGCCGTGCGTAAGCTGGACGTTTGCGCCGCGCAGCTTTCTCAAGAGCTTGACGTCGTGGTTTCCCGGCACGCAGTACGCCGCGCCCGATTCCGCCATGTTCATAACGAGGCGCAGCGTGCTTAGATTCTTCGGCCCTCTATCGCAAAAATCGCCGAGGAAAACCGCCTTCCGCCCTTCTGGCGGCGCGGCGGTACAACCATCCTTATCGACGGCGTAGCACATATTAATTAGCAGCGCGCACAGCTCGTCATAGCAGCCGTGAACGTCGCCGATAATATCGAACGGGCCAGCTTCTGCCTTTTTGTTATTCCACATCGGCGTGCGGACGATCTCAACATCCTCCATCTCCGCCTCGCTTTTTATTACGTATACAAAGCGGAAGCCCTCTTTTTGAAGATGGCGTATGGATCGGCGCAGCTGCTCGCTTTGGCGCTTGATGACATGAGGGCCGAAACTGCGGTCGGATCGCTTCTCGTTGCGCTCGCGGCAGAGCGCTTCCGGCATGTCCAGCACGATGGCAGCCGCGAGGCAGTTCTGTTCTTTAGCCAAGCGTACTATAGAAGCGCGGGCCTCTTTTTGTACGTTCGTCGCGTCGATTACGGTCAAAAGCCCCAAGTCCAGACGCTTGTTGGCGACGTAATACAGCGCCTCAAACGCCGGGGCGCTAACTTTTTGGTTGTTCTCGTCGTCTGAGATCATGGCGCGGAAGTAGTCGGAGGAAAGCACCTCCGTGGGCTTAAAATGCTTTTTTGCAAACGTGGATTTGCCGCTGCCGCTGACGCCGGCGAGCGCGACAACGCAGAGCTCGGGAATCTCTATGCGCATTGGCTACGACCTCCATTACACAGCATGAAAACCCCCATCTGCGTCGGCGCGCCGCATGATTCGTCCGATTCGCCGATATCCGAAAACTGTACGGTATAGCCGAAGCGCTCCGCCGTTTCCGACGCCCAGCTTTGAAATTCCGTCCGCGTCCACTCAAAGCGATGGTCGCCGTGGCGCAAGTTATCTATACCATAATGGACGTTATATTCGCGGTTCGGCGTCGTCAGCACCACGCAGCGCGGCTTGGCGAACTCGAACAGCACGCGCTCGAACGCCGCGAGGCGGGGTATGTCCAGATGCTCGATCACCTCGACGACCGAAACGGCTTCGTAGCCGGAAAAACGCGCGTCCTTATATGTTATCGCGCCCTGAAACAGCTGAATGCGTTCGCTTTTCGCCTCACCGGCGCGCTCTAAATGCAGCCTTTCCGATGCGCGGCCTAAAGCGTGTGACGAAACGTCCGCGCCCGCGATTCGCGTAAACTGACCGTCCTTTACGAGCATATCCAGGAGCTTCCCTTCACCGCAGCCAAGGTCGAGGACGCTTTTCGCGCCGCTGTTTTTCAGTGCGGCCATTACGGCGTCCAGGCGCTGTTCGTTTAGCCTCGGCTTGCGCTCGGGCGTAACCTCCGGTTCGGCGGCGGGCATGTTTTCCTCCGCCGCGTTCGCGGCCAGCCGTTCGAACGCCATATTGACTAGCGTGCGCCGGCGGTTCAGATAGCGCCTAGTAATAAACTGCCGCTCGGGATGCTCCTGTAACCAGCCCTCACCCATGCGCAACAGCTTTTCCACCTCGGCCTCGCCGATCCAGTAGTGCTTCTGCCTATCGAATACGGGCAGCAATACGAAGAGATGCTTCAATAAGTCCCGCAGGCGGACTTTGCCGCTGATCGTCAGGTTCACATAGTCGCTGTCGCCCCAGTCGGGGAATTGTTCGTCGGCCATGAAGGTTTCATATCGCACCTCGTAGCCAAGCGGTTCGAAGATGGCGTTAAGCTTATCCCGCTCGCCCCGGCAAGGCAGCATTGTTATGCCCGCCGCAAGCTCGAGCGGGGAATCGGACAGCGCCTGCCGCGAATCGGCACGCCCCGTCATGGCCGTGCCGAACACGCGCGATATAGCCGTACTCATGAAGGACGACGCGACATATGGCCGGTCGTTAACGTAGTCGAACAATCCGCGGCTTTGGCCCGACTTTCCCCGCGCCAAGTCGAGCGGGTCTATGTCCAATAAAAGTGCCGCTGTAGTGCGTTCGTTGGAAACCTCGGGATAAAATACATACGCTTTCCCGTGGTTAAGCTCGAACACTTGCGGCCTGTTAGGGTTCTTATAGAGTAAATAGCCCAGCTCGGGCGTGTTTTGACCCGTATAGGTGATGGATAATAGCATGAACATCGCTCCCGCTTATCGAATGCGATTATATAATTCCATTTCTTTTTAAGCTATTCCTGCTTTGGTGCCCAGACGGGTTTATCCTTTATGGCTCAATATCCACTGCAAAAGCAAGCTGGAGGCGCTACGATACGTAATTCAATACTATGTTTGCGGCTGAATATTTACATGTACTCCAGAATCAAACAGACTCATCTAAATATCTGCCCATTCCCGACTCTTTCGCCTTTTCTGCTTGGACAGATGAACGATCTTTTTCTTTTTCATCTTCCTTGTTTTCCTGCCGTTTCAATTCCGCAATCTGCTTTTTGATTCCTTGTATTTGCTTTTCAATTTTTTTTGCCTTTTCCTCATCCTTCGCTTCGACAGCTTTTTCTTTTTCATTGGTTAGCTGTAGCAATTTCTGCTCCAACGCCCTGATTTGAGAATCGGCGCCGCCTGCTGGTGAGTTTGCATTAGCCGGATTAGGTAATGCGCTTGGATTGATACCGTTGATATTCATTTTTTATTCCCCCGCAATCTATGACTTGGATTCAGTATAAACAGGCGTTTTGCGGGTTTCAACGGTACTTACGTGAAATGCTTCCCTATTGTTGTGAAATGACAAGAAGGACGCTTAATTTGAAAATGCAATCTACAATGTCAATTTCTGCTTTGCCATCATATTTTTGTGCCACAGCTTTGATGTTGGATATACCCACTCCATCAGTCGGCATTTCCGTATCTTGGGCGCAATGATTGTCAATATTCAGGAGAAAGAAGTTCCCTTTTTGTTTGCCCGAGATACCGATATATCTGCTCTTAGGCACAACAGCTTCACTGGCCGTTATCGCGTTATCCAACGCGTTAGATAAAATAATGCACCAATCAATATCTTTTACGGTGCTTGTCCGGGGGATAGCTACGGAACAGTCTACCTCTATCCCTTGACCGGCGGCAACTGCCAGTTTACTGCCAAGCAACGCGTCCACTACTGTGTTTCCTGTATTCACCGGAAATGACAGGGAGCCTGACATTTGTTCCAGATTTGCGAGGTAATCGTGGGCGTCCGCCGGTTTGTCCTCTCTAAGCAACTGCCGCAGGACAAGCAGATGAT
>DBDD01000089.1:7429-8381 GCA_002293365.1 Christensenella sp. UBA941
GTTTGTTGTTCCAGCAGCTTTATCGTCTGCTCATTTCTAATGGATGTCATGAGCTTTTGATAGGCAAGCAATACTAAGAACAGACCGGCAAAAGCGAACAGCCGCAATATCACCAGTTCCATGTTGTTTACCACAGGAGCAACCAATCCCTCTGTGCTATCCCATATGAGAGTATCGCCATAAATAAAGTCGGATACGATCCTTTCTACTAAGGCCGCGAATAGCACGGGAACGCCTAACACAAGCGACGCAAATCCGTGTGTTTCCGCCATGCCGTCCGATATTATTTTATGAATAAGCCGGAACACCGCAATCAGCAGAATAATAGCAAGTGCATACAGCGCGGAATCAGCGTATTTCATGAAAATCGCAGCTTCGGCTTTAAGCGATGAGAGAATCCAAAACGTGATGGATTGTGTAAGACCCATTATAATGCTGTGGGCAGATATGACAAGTGCGGAAAATGCAAATGCGGCCGCTTTACGCTTCAGCAATACAAAACCAAACAAAGCGAGCAGTATGATTTTTAAAAGTACGGAGACAAATCCCGCTATGAGGAACATTGTTTCGCTATGGGACAAGCCCAATGACAGGGCGGTATAAAGCAAGCCCCAATACCAGCGATAAGGTATAGCAAACAGGCGGCAATAGTAATANNAGCATAGGGATTATGAAAAAGTACAGTATGTTAGGAATGATCCATTCCATGTCAAGCCTCTTTCTTCTTCATGTATTGCATCATGGCTTCCATAAAAGCCGGATGCCGAAGCCGTGACACCGGGATGTTGATTCCGTTCTCCAATGTGATTTGTCCATCGGAGTATTGTGTTAAATAATTCAGATTGACAAGATAACTGCGATGGCACTTTACAAAGCGATAATCGAGCTGTTTTTCGAGTTCCTCAATTTTTGCGTAATAATCTACGACGCCGTTTTGCGTATACAGATATAC
>DBDD01000089.1:8435-8671 GCA_002293365.1 Christensenella sp. UBA941
TCTGTTTTGACTTTCTGCAAAGCCCTGTCCAGCGCCTTGCTCAAACGTTTGCCGTCTATTGGCTTTAAGATATAGTCGGTGGCTTCTACCTCAAAAGCGTCAAACACATGTTCTTTCAAGGCGGTAACAAAAATCAACGCACTCCGCGATTCGGCTTCGCGGAGCCTTTTTGCAAGTTCAAGACCATTAAGACCCGGCATTTGTATATCTAGCAAGAGAATATTATAGTGACTGAG
>DBDD01000089.1:8779-9012 GCA_002293365.1 Christensenella sp. UBA941
TAGTCACCCTTTGCAGAATCGAGCGCTATATTTGTCCGTGAATAAACAGGCTTTCATATAAGATATTCATTTTCTTTGTTCATCTTATCGCCCTAAAGGCATAGATCGTCAAATGAAACCTCGGGGTGCCTGTAGCGCTTCTTTCCTTCAGTTTTATGCTTCCAGTCGATGGCCTCCGCCGGGCAGTTATGGAGGCATCCGAGGCAATGCTCACAGCGGTGCAGAAAGCTAGG
>DBDD01000275.1 GCA_002293365.1 Christensenella sp. UBA941
TTCTTACTGCGAAGTTTCAGTTATTTATAATGCGTTCCCATTGATCGGGAAACCCAAGATAGCGCATGTTTACAACGGAATCGTATTCTTGAATCATGACCACCACTTCAAGTGGTGGTCATGATTTGTCGCGCTGTCACTCAAATAAGCTGACAGCGCTTCATGCGCCCGTGTGCCTATTCGTTCGATCTGAGAACCAATACGCCTTTGAGAAATATCGAATATCAGCTTTTCGGCGGTTTCCAGCGCGTTATCGTCGCCGTTTTCGACGGCCTGCGCGATTTCGATGTTCGCCGCAACAAGCTCGCGCCGCTCGCGCGCTCTATGCAGGATTGCGATGTGCTGCTCGACGTTGGCGGCGCTGATCGTGAACACGGTTAAGTCCGTGATGTACGTAAACCCGCCGACATGGGACAGTGTCTTTGCTGTCTCGAATGCGTCCACCAGAGTTATAGCGTCGATAGGCTGGTGATCATCACGGAGCCGGAGTATACGCCGGAAGATATCGCGGTGAATCTCGATTGCAAAGTCTTCCACACTCACGGTTGCGCACGCGATAGCCGCAGCTCTTTGGTCGATCAGTATTGAGCCCAATACGCTTTTCTCTGCTTCGATGCTCATGCTTCGCCTCCGGCTTCTGTGCCGTCCCAATAGCGATATACGCCGTTCTCTTCATCCCAGAACCTTTCGCGTTTGGCCGTGACTGTCGGCACGACGGTCGGGCCGTTGCCCCTCATACGAAGCAGCAGCGCCGGGAATTGTTTTTGGAGCTTCTTCATCGATAAAATGTTGCTTTTCCAAAATGAATCAGCCTGACACCACGCTATAACCTCGGCTACTTCGGTTTTCGTCCGTCCGTCAATGCGAAGAAGCAAGTCAGCATCTTTCGCCCACGTCTGGAAATTCGGCTGCTTGCTCTTAGGATCGTTCCGGGCGATATGATCATAGAGAAGCTTCGACAGAATTACCGCGTCGGAATCATCACAAAAAACAGCGACTATGGGATTTTTCTTGGTCGAATCCGAAGGAGGCGAGGAAGTAGTATTATTACCCTTACCTATACTATACTGGGTTGCCAGAGTGCCGCCCGTCTGGTTGCCACTTGGTATACCATCGGGTAGACATAGCTTATAAGAGCCATTATCATTGCCAGAGAGCAAAAGCATTTCTTTGGTGTGAATCGTTGCGGTGTGCCGGTCGGAACGCAAGTAATTATTGAGCTTCCAATCGGTTATGACGCAAATTCCGCTATCAAACCGAATGACATAGCCCTTTGCAAGCAGCAATTTGAAATCATCCGCCGCCGCGCCGATCATCTTTAATATTTTCGTCGGCGATGAAACAAAACCATCATCATCGGCTCGCATTCCGAGATGAAAGTATAGCGCTTGGGCGCTGGCGGGCATATCTAGAAAGCGGTCCGTATCCACCACGTTTAGTGAGAACATACGCCTATTAGCCATATCTGCGCCCTCTTACCGCGCCGCCCGGCGCTGTCGTTCTTGTTCCGAAAGCCAAGCTTCAAACGTAGTTTTACGCACAAACCATCGTTTCCCGCCGTTCAGCCTAAACGACGGGAAGCCTTCGCTGTGAAATAGATTGGTCGCGCCCGAGAGCGACAGCCCCAAGTATTCCGCAACCTCAGCTATACTCATGGTCTGGCGGTTAGGACTGGCATTGCTCATTGTCGTTACCCTGCTGGGCTTTAAGTCGCTCGATGATTGAACGGATACGTGCCTTCTCCTCTATCGGCAACTCCCGACGGAGTTTGCGGGATAAAGTGCTGTCGCAGGTATTAAGCCCTTCTGCGATTTGCCATAGTTTCAGCCCCGCTCCTGCGACTTCAAGGCGAATGTCCGCGTTGCACATGTTTTTCACCCTCCGAAAATTGTTATTGACGTTCGCTATACTTTGGAGTATGCTGTTATCGCGCTAACAACAGCATCGATAAGGTTAGAAAGATACACGACACGACCGGTCTATCGCAAAAGGCAATAGAAAGCCTCATGTTCGCAGTGGACAAAATCGTTACTGACAGCGAAAACAGAAATGTTGCAAAGGTTTTATTATGGTTTACTAATAGTCTCTTGGAGGATATTGATAACCTTGCAACTCTCGCTACTTATGCTAGTGATTATGAATATATAAAAAACCATGCTGACCCTGAGAAGCCTATCGAGGAAGAAGAGGAAAACGCTCTATTAGATCAGGCTCGTAAAATGTACGGCAACACATTTAGATATGCTTCGGGAAAAAGGGCGGAAGACCTTCAACTTTACAGATGCCTGAAGTTTTTCTCAATATTCCTCGACGGACTGTACCTCAAAACTGTCGATGAGGGGGATGAATAACAATGCCACGCCAAGCGAATCGTAAGAAACGCCCAGATGGACTATACCGCCGTGAGCTCGTCATAGGCCGTAAGCCGGACGGGAAGCCAATCCGCAAATCTTTTTACGCCCACACGCTCCGCGAGCTTGACGAGAAGGTCAGCGAGTACGAGCGGCAGCTAAAGCATGGAACGCTGTCCAGCGATGAGAAAATGACCTTTGGGGAATTGGCCGGCGTTTGGATTCGTGATTGCAACCCGACGGTTGGCATAACAACACGCAAGGGATATAACGCTCTGGTTAATAATCATCTGCTGCCGGAGTTATCGGCGTATAAGCTCAAGGAGCTGAAGCCGCTGCACCTGTAGGGGATTATAAACGTGCTTGCGGAGGATGATTATTCCGAAAAGACGTTGAAGGAGCTAAAGCGCGTCGCCTGTCAAATCCTCGAACTGGCGATCAGCAATGACGTTCTCTATCGGAATGTGTTTCAAAAAGTCACGATTCCACATATCGAAAAGAGCGAGCGCCGTCCGTTGACGCAGGAAGAAATAGACCTCGTAATGAAAACCTTCCACGGGCACAGAATGGGAATCCCGGCGCTGCTCATGCTTTACTGCGGTCTGCGTCGAGGGGAACTGCTGGCGCTCACCTGGGGCGACATCAACCTAAAAAGCAAAACGCTGAACGTAAACAAGGCCGTGCTTTTTGACGGTAACACGCCACACATGAAAACTCCTAAGAGCAAGGCGGGTACGCGCACTGTGCCGATATGGACATTCTCGTTCCTATCCTTCAAGGAAAACGCGCCTCGTCATTCTTGGTTTGCCCGACGGCGAGCGGCAAGCTTATGACGCCCATCGCGTTTAGGCGGGCATGGAGCAGTTATCTGCATCACCTGAACATCGCGGCAGGTGGCAGGGTCGCCTCACGCTCGCGGCCCAAAGTTCAGGTGATCGACCATATAACCGCTCATATGTTCCGGCATACGTATTGCTCCACGCTCTATGACGCCGGAGTAGATGTAAAGAGTGTCCAGCGGTTCATGGGCCATGCAGATTTATCCACGACTTTGAAATTTATACGCATCTGTCCGAGCAGAAAGAGGCCCAAGCAATCAGCGCTTTGAACGCGCATTTGGCTCCAAAAATCCTGATGCGGTAAAAATGCGGTAAATCGCATAAATACGACCTCGAATAACAACACCTGTAAAAATAAACCAACCCTAGAAGCGGCTAAACTCCTAGGGTTTTCGCGTGGTAGCGGCGGTCGGATTTGAACCAACGACACTTCGGGTATGAAGCTTCGTATCGAGCATGTCTGGCAGGAGGGCGAACCCGGAAAGCCTTGCTACGTCTTGGTTTTCTCGATTCGGCTTTTCGCGTATCTCGCCCAAAATCGTCGGTTCTGGAGCGGCATGATGATAGAATGATGACTCAGAGCATTGGTTTCTTTATGGCGCTCCTTGGTTTTCGGGAACCCAAAAGCGCGACTACCTCAGTCGCGCTTCCAACTCCTTAAGGTGCTCAAGGGAACGCCTAGCCATGCTATCCGCGTTTCTGTCGCGGGAAAAGCCTATCTCCATTGTGACATAGCCCGAGTACTCTATATCCTTAAGCGCCTGCATGAGCGGCTGAAAATCATACCCGCTCGTACCGGGTGCTTGGCGGCCCTTATCAGCCATATGGATATGTTTCAGGAAGCCGCCCGCCGTGTATGCCCAATCGGCGGCCTCCTCCTGGCGGAACAGCGAATGGGCCGTGTCAAACATTACCCCCAGGTTTGGCGTTCCAACCTCCTCAATAAGTTCGAGCGTATCGTCGATTCTGTCGATGAGATTGCTCACCTCGGCCGTATTCTCGATACAAATCGTCGCATCGCTATTCTTTTCCAAGGCGTATTGCGCAATGCGCCGAATTGAGTCCACCGCCCGCGCCCAGCCTGTGCGGCGGCTGGTTCCAAACAGCGTCCAGCCCGGCACCAGCGAGATGATGCGTGCGTTCCAGGCCGCCGAAAGATCTACGACGTCCTTCGCGTACTTGATGGTCCATTCTCGCTCCTCGTCGCAAGCAGACGCTATATTGCCGCCCGGAGAGCCGCCAGGGCAGACCATCAGGCCGAATATATCCAGGTCGTAGGCTTTCTGCCAGCCGTCGATGCGCGCGATCTTTTCTTCGTTAAGATAATCTGGCCAGACGTCGGGGGCGCTGCACGGTAGCTCTACACCGTCGTACCCGATGGCCGAAACCCGCCGCAAAGTCTCTTCCAACGTATAGGACGGCACCCAGGCGCCAATTTGCTGATATGTACATGTGTGCAGTCCGTATTTCATATTATCAATCCCTCCGTAAAAAATGCTGCTCCTTCCACGGGCGGGCCCATGGAAGGAGCCTGTTTATGTTGTAGATTCCCAGGACATCGTCTTTGCCGAGCGCATTACCGCGGCGCATACGCAAGCTGTGCGATAGCCGTCGAAAAAGCTGGGTATTGCCGCGCTGTTATCGCGTATCGCGCGGTAGAAGTCGTAAGCCTCGATGGACTTGAGTTCGCTGAAGCCGACGCCGATTTGCGGCGACTGCCACAGGCCGTGCCCGTACGGATGCTGAGGGCCCAGATCGATGGTCTGGAAGCCTCTGCGCTCGGCCGGATCCTTCGCGAAGCAGACTTGCAGCTGCTCGCGGTTGTTGTAATTAAAAGCCAGGGAGCCTTCTGTACCGTATACCTCGAAGGTTATGAAGGTGGATCGGCCCCAGGCGCTGTTGGTCGCCTCGATCAACCCGGTCGCGCCCGTGTCGAAGCGCATCGCAAAGCTTGTCTCATCGTCCACGTCCACTTTTTCCCGGAAGTACTCCACGTTATCGGCAAATACCGGGCGCTCGTGGACATATGTGCGCAATGCGCCGTTAACCTCAGTAATCTCCCCCGCCAGATATCGGGCAAGGTCGATAACATGCGAGCCCAGATTCGTCAGCGTGCCGCCGCCCGCGACGGCTTTGCGGTATTCCCAGCGGAACGGCATGTTGGGATCGTAACCGCCGCAGAGAAAGGAACCCTTGAACCGCAATACGCGCCCTATCGCACCGTCGGCGATGTATCGCTTTGCCAGCTCGACAGCCGGGAGCTTACGGTAATTGAAGGCGACCTGATGGACGACCCCGGCCTCCTCGGCCGCCTTCAGCATACTCAGCGCCTCCTCCGGATTGCGCGCCAGCGGCTTCTCGCAGAGGATGTGCTTCCCGGCCTTTGCGGCGGCGATGGAGATCTCTGCGTGAGAATCAGGAGGTGTGACGATGTGCACCGCTTCGATGGCCTCATCTTCGATAATGTCCTGCCAGCGGTCGGTGAAGGCGGAATAACCGTAGCGCAAAGATGCCTCTTCCGCCGATTTCAAGCCAACGTCGGCCAAGAGCTTTCGCTCGAGCAGCGCGGGGGGCGGCCAGAAGAGCATAGGCATCGCCGCCATTGCGATGGAGTGCGCCTTGGCCATGATTCCCGCGCCAACCATGCCGACAGAAATCCTTCTGGGCTCTTCAAGCGGCTTGCCGCCGCGCCCTGTAGAAAACATCGCTCACGAGCCCTCTTCCACTAAGGGAATGTATTCCTCGACAATATCCTTCGTGATTACTTTGAACGGGACGATGATATCCTCGAGCTGCTCTCTCGGCGCGCCGTCGCGAACCTGCTTGCACACGTCGATGACTGCCTTGCCCACGCCGTCGGCATCGTAATAAGCGGAAGCGGTCAGTTCGCCGGCCTGGATGGAGCGCAGAGCGTCTATCCCCCCGTCGATACCGATAACGATAACTCCCTCGAGCCGGTTGGCGGCCTTCAATGCTTCCACAGCGCCCAGCGCCGCGTCGTCGTTCTGCGCTACAATGGCGTCGAATTCATCGTAAACCTGCAGCCAGTTCTCCACAACAGACATCGCCTTGTCGGCGCGGCCGTCAACATTTTCCTCGGCAAGCATCTGTACGTCGGGACGTTTCGCGAATAAATCCTGTATGCCCTCCACCCGCTGGATGTAGGTGTTTTCAGTCTGCGTTACGGTCAGGTACAGGAACGTTCCGTTTTCTGGCAAAACCTCGGCCAGATACTCGGCCTGGATCGCGCCGGCTTGGACGTCGTTCCCTCCGACGAACACTTGATCACAATCCACTACGCCGACAACGCCAATGTAGGGTATGCCGTTATCCCAGCAGGCCTGCGCGCCCACCGCCGTACCCGCTGGATCGCGCGGAGTTGTGGCGACGACATCCACGCCTTGGGCTATGTAGTTTTCGATATGATTGACCTCTGTGGTCACGTCGGACTTCGCGTCGGCAACCATTACGGTCATGCCCGCTTCTTCTCCGTATTTAACGACCGCCTTGCGCAGCCGTACCAGGAAGGAGTAAACATCGTCTCCGGTTACCCAGCCTACGGTAAAGGGATCGTCGGCCGGAGCGGCGGGCGCGGGCTCAGCCGGAGCGGC
>DBDD01000199.1:0-9806 GCA_002293365.1 Christensenella sp. UBA941
AAAGCCCTCAACAACAGCGCTTTCACCGAAGCCATCAACGCTGCCCACATCGCGAAAAATATTTACTGCATGCACTTCCTGCAAGGCGGTACTTTCCGCGAGACGACGTCCAACAAGCCCGTCAATGCAATTGGCGACTTCGCGGGCCTTAAAATCCGCACGATGGAAAACGCCAACCACATGGCTTTCTGGACGGCCATGGGCGCAAGCCCCACGCCGCTTGCGTGGAGCGAAGTGTATCTTTCCCTCCAACAGGGCCTGATCGAGGCGCACGAGAACGCCACCGATACCTGTGTGGGCGCGAAGATTAATGAAGTACAGGATTATCTGATCCTCACCCACCACATTCTCTATTGCAACCAGTTCCTCATCAATAACGAGAAGTACAACTCCCTCGATCCCGCCTATCAGGCAGCGCTGATGCAGGCCGTCAAGGAATGCGCCGCCGAGGTGGAGGCAGATCTGGTTACCGTCAACGCCGACAGCATCGCCGCTCTTCAGGAAGGCGGCATGGAAGTCATCGAGTTCGAGCCCTCCTTCATCGACGAGGTGCTCGCCACGGCGCAAGGCGTATACACAAGCGTCGGCGAGCAAGTGGGCGCGGATCTTGTCCAGCTGCTTCAAGACGAGCTGAACGCCGCCTAACCCGAATAAAACAAAACACTGGCATAACTAAAAGCAGAGGCGCTTGTATCGTTGCAAGCGTCTCTGTTTTTCAGACAATACGAATCTTTTTTATTTATGTTATAATCGCTTAATGTTATATAAGAAATAATAATGGATTGTTTTGCAATAAAATCAACTTCTCCGGCATTATTACTTTGAGGAGATAAAAGCTTGCTTTTGTTATATATAGCGCCCGAAGCGGGCAAAAAGCCGGACGAGTTGTACGAGTCCTGCATATTGAAAATTGCCGAAGGGGATAAAGACGCTCTTCGCACGCTGTATGAGCATACTAAAAGCGCCGTTTATGGCTTTGCGCTTTCTATCGCGCAAAACATGCAGGACGCCGAGGACATTATGCAAGACACATTTGTGAGTATCAATGTCTCGGCGCACGGTTACAAGCAAATGGGCAAGCCGCTTAACTGGATGTTGACCATAACCCGGAATCTCGCGCTTATGAAGATTCGGGCAAGGCGACGGCTTGCCGATCTTGCGGAGGACGATTGGGGCCTGTTCATCGCAGACGCCGCGTCCGTACCGAGCGAGGATAAACTCGTGCTGGCGGCGGCGCTGAACAGCGTCACGCCGGAAGAAAGCCAGATCGTGATACTGCACGCAATAACCGGCTTAAAGCACCGGGAGATAGCGGAGATTCTAAACTTGCCGCTATCGACGGTTTTGTCAAAGCATTCGAGGGCGCTCAAGAAGTTGAGATCCGTTTTGGAAAAAGGTGAGTATTATGCGCAATAGCGATATAGAAAAAAGCATAAAGGGCGCAATGGAGCGCCTTACGCCCGACGTATTCGATGGCGTTCTGGCGAAATGCGGCAACAAAAACGATAATGTGTTTTTGATACAAGCCAAAAAGCCGAAGCGGTCTGCCGTCATGCGCGCGGCTGGCGCTCTCGCGGCGGCGCTGGTAATGACGTTCGGCGGTTTGTTCGCTTACAGCCAAATCGAGGGTAATAGGGTCGATTCTTTGGTCATGCTCGACGTAAATCCGAGCCTCGAAATCCGCCTCAATAGAAATGACAGAGTAATCGACGTCGAAGCCAAGAACGAGGACGCCGTGCGTGTCATCGACAACATGGATTTGAAAAACACCCCTATTGACGTTGCGATAAACGCCTTAATCGGCTCAATGCTAAAGTTCGGCTATATCCACGAAAACGCTAATTCCATCCTGCTCTCCGTCGAGGGGGCGGATCACGAAAAAAGCGTGCTACTGCAACGAAACTTGGCGCAGTCCATCAGCCAGCAGTTAAACGTGGCAAACGGTGCGGTTATAAGCCAAGCTTTAGCCGACGACGAGACGCTGCGAGGCTTAGCGCAAGCAAATCAAATCTCTTTCGGCAAGGCGGCGCTCGTTCAAAAGATATTAGACGAGAATAGCCATTTGACGTTTGATGAGCTGGCCCAGCTCTCCGTAAACGAGCTTAACCTGCTGGTCAGCTCGAAACAAATAGAAGCTCAGGGCTTGGAGGCCCAAGGAACCGCGAGCGACGCCGAATATATCGGCTACGAAAGGGCGATTCAAGTTGCGCTTACACACGCTGACATATCGAACCAAGACATAACGCCCCAAGTCGAGATGGATTTCGACGACGGCGAGATGGTCTATGACATAGAGTTCCTTGTTGATGGCCGAGAGTACGAATACGAAATCAACGCGCGAGACGGCGTCATCATCGATTATAGCCAAGAGCGCGCGGACGACGGCTACGAGCGCCAAGAGCCTAAGTCCGCTCCCATTCCCGCCAATCCAACTAGTCCGCCCCAGACCGAAACCGGCTTTATCGGCGAAGACGCGGCGAGAGAAATCGCGGCCGCCCATATTGGCATAGCGCCGCATGCCGAAATGCAGGTCGATATGGATAAGGACGACGGCTTGTACGTCTACGAAGTCGAATTCCATCTTGACGGCATGGAATTCAGCTATGAGATCGACGCCTCTACCGGCGATATTCTATCCTGGGAGGAGGACGACTAAATCTTGTAGGGGCGCGCATTGCGCGTCCGTGAAATAGCATGGGCGCGGTTGCTGCGGACGGCCAAAGGCCGCCCCTACAGTTATTCATAAGACTTTATTACGACGCCTGTTCGAACTGGCTGTTGTAGAGCTCGGCGTAGAAGCCGTTTTTGCCCAAGAGCTCTATATGGCTTCCGCTCTCGACGATATCGCCGTCCTTCATAACGAGGATGATATCTGCATTCTTGATGGTGGAGAGCCTGTGCGCAATGACGAAGGACGTCCGTCCGCGCGTGAGCTTATCCATCGCTGCTTGCACCTGACGCTCCGTGCGCGTATCGACGGAGCTTGTCGCTTCGTCCAAGATCAAGAGCGGCGCGTTCTGAATCATGGCGCGGGCGATGGTGACGAGCTGCTTTTGCCCCGCCGATAGGCTCGCCTTGTCGTCCAGGATCGTATCGTAGCCGTCCGGCAGCGTGCGTATGAAATGGTGCAGCCCGACGGCTTTACAGGCCGCTTTTACCTCGCCGTCCGAAACGCCCGGCTTGCAGTATACGATATTTTCCTTGATCGTGCCTTCGAAGAGCCATGTGTCCTGTAATACCATACAAAACTGTTCGTGTACGCTCTCGCGTGGAACCTTATTCGTCGGCACGCCATCCAGGAGAATTTCGCCGCCGTCAAGCTCATAGAAGCGCATCAATAGATTGACCATCGTCGTCTTGCCCGCGCCGGTAGGCCCGACGATTGCGATCTTCTGTCCGGCCTTCACAGAGGCCGAGAAGTTATGGATGATCGTGTTGTCTTTCTCATAGCCAAAGCGTACGTTCCTGAACTCGACATCGCCTTTGATATCATCTAATTTTACGGCTTTAGAGCTTTCATCTTCCAACTCTTCTTCGCCGAGGAATTCGAAGACGCGCTCGCTCGCTGCGGCCGTGCGCTGCAATAGCTGCATGGATTGCGCGATTTGCTGCAGCGGCTGCGTAAAGAAGCGGATATAGATCATGAAGGCGACGACGACGCCGAAGGAGATCGTTCCGTTCATAGCAAGCGCCGCGCCAACCACGCAGACCGCTACGTAGCCGAAGTTCCCGATGAAGCCCATGAGCGGCATCATGAGCCCGGACATGAACTGGGATTTCCAGCCGCTTTCGAAGAGCCCTTCGTTTATGCCGTCAAACGTCTTCTTCGCGTTCTTGCCGCCGTTATAAGCCTTCACGACGTTATGCCCCGAATAGATTTCCTCTATATGGCCGTTGATATCGCCGAGCCCCTTTTGCTGCGCGACGAAATACTTTTGCGATTTTGCCATGATCAGCCGCATGAATACGAAGCCGATAAACGTCGTACAGACAGCGACAAGCGCTAAGATCCAGCTATTATAGAACATCATTATTAGCGAGCCGACGAACAATGTCACTGCGCGTACGAGAGTATCGAGGCTTTGGTTCATCGTATGCCCGATGGCGTCGACGTCATTGGTAACGCGGCTAATCACGTCGCCTATGCTCGTCTTATCGAAGTATTTTAGCGGCAAAGCGTTGATCTTTTTTGAGACGCCGCTGCGCATGTTTTGTGATATCCGCGTCGTCACCGTCGCCATGATGTAGTTTTCGATGAAGCTGAGAACGCCCGCTCCGGCGTAAAAGCCTACTAACAATAGCCCGATGCGCGTTACCGCGCCGAAGTCGATGCCTCCATCGGGTGCAAGCCCGGCGAGGATGACGTTCGTGAGGTTCTTGAGTTGATTGGGGCCTATGATCTGGCATACAGTCCCGATGGCAGCGATGATAAGCGCCGTGTATATGGCGGGCATATACTTCTTGCAATAGAGTATTAGCTTGCGGAACGTACCCTTGAAGTCCTTCGCTTTTTCGGTTGGCATGCCGGGCCCGTGTCCAGGGCCATGCCGGGGCCCCACGCCGCCGCTTCTTCTTTCCCTTGATTCACTCATGACGCCAACTCCTCCTCGCTCAACTGCGACATCGCGATTTCCCTGTAGACGGCGCAGCTTTGCAGCAATTCCTTGTGCGTTCCTTTGCCGGAAATTTTCCCCTCGTCCAAGACGATGATCTGATCCGCGTCCATGATCGTACCGATCCTCTGCGCGACTATTAGGCTCGTAACTCCGGCGGTCTCCTTTTTTAGAACGCTGCGCAGTAAGCGGTCGGTTTTATAGTCGAGCGCCGAAAAGCTGTCGTCGAAGATATAGATTTCCGGCTTGCGGCATACCGCGCGGGCGATGGCGAGACGCTGCTTCTGTCCGCCCGAGAGGTTCGAGCCGCTTTGGGAGATTTCGGCTTTATACTGTGACTCCATTTGCTCTACAAAGTCCGCGCCTTGAGCGATTTTTACCGCGCGCTTTACTTCTTCTTCGTCGAAGATAGCGCCGCCGTTTTCGCCGTAGGCGACGTTCGACTCCACCGTTCCTTTGAAAAGTACAGCCCTCTGGGGTACGTAGCCGATCTTATTCAACAGCGATTCCAGCTTGTAGTCCTTCACGTTTACGCCGTCCACGAGTATCGCGCCCTCAGTTGCGTCGAAGAAGCGGGGAATAAGATTGATAAGCGTAGATTTTCCACTGCCCGTCGAACCGATGAAGGCGACGGTTTCGCCCTTTTTCGCCGTGAAGCTGATATCCTCCAAAACGGCTTCCGCCGCGTCAGGATACCGGAAGCCGACGTGGCTGAATACGACCTCGCCCGTGACGCCCGGCTTGCCTGCTGTTAGAGCACCGTCTTTTATGGCGGATTCTGTGTTGAGCACTTCATTGATGCGCTTCGCGGAAACGCCGGCGCGCGGAAGCATGATAAACATCATAGTCAGCATCATAAACGACATGATTACCTGCACGGCATACTGCGAAAAGACTACCATGTTCGAAAATATGTCGAGCCTTGCTCCATTTGCGGCCGCGCCTATCAGATATGCCCCGATCCAATAGATCGAGAGCGATAAAGCGCTCATCATGATCGTCATGACCGGCTGCATTATGACCATAGCGCGGCTGGTGAAGAGCTGGGTCTTGGTCAGGTCGCCGTTGGCCGCCTCGAACTTCTCTTCTTGATAGTCCTCCGCGTTGTATGCCCGCACGACGCGAAGGCCCGTTAAGTTTTCACGCGTTACGCGCGTGATATTGTCCGTGAGCGTCTGCATTCTCCGGAATTTTGGTATCACGAATACCATCAGCAGCGAAACGGTGATTAGAATGATCAATACGCCAATACCTGTGGCCAGCGTCCACTCGAAGCCCTTGCCCGCGATTTTGGTTATCGCCCATACTGCCATGATCGGCGCTTTGACTATCAATTGCAGCGCTATCGTGATGAACATTTGAATCTGCGTAACGTCGTTGGTAGAGCGCGTGATAAGGCTCGCGGTGGAAAAGCGGTTGATCTCTTCCATAGAGAACGATTCAACTTTGCTAAATAGCATTGTGCGCAGCCGTTGCGAGAATGAAGCGGCGACGCGCGCCGCGAAGAAGCCGACGATGATCGCTGCAACAAGGCTCCCAAGCGCACAGAGCAGCATCAAACCGCCGTTGAGCCATATGGCGCTCATATCTTCGCCCGGCGATTGGACGAGCTTTGTAATAGCCTCCATATAGTCCGGCAGCAATAGATCGAGCCAGACCTGGGCGACGATGAAGATCAGGCTGAAGAACATCTGCCGCCATTCCTTTGGTTCCAGATACTTTAAGATTCTAAGCATACGGTTCCTTTCTTAATCGTCATTGCATTGCGCCAAGCTTGCCATCTTACGCGTTATGCGGACGTATTCCTTCGCGTCATCCTCGCCCAAGAGCCGGAGCATCTTCTCGACTGTCTCCGTCAGCTTACGTCGGCAAGCGTGTTCTTGCTCTCGGCCTTTCTCTGTAAGCGTGACCAATATCCGCCGCCTGTCGCTCGTATCTATCTGGCGGATGATATAGCATTTGTTCTCCAAGCTGTTCAGCGTGGCCGCGATGCGCGCGCCGCTGATGCCCATAGCTTCACTGATCTCGCTTGGAATTACCGGATTGCCGCTAGTGGCGATATGGTGCAGCACGAAAGCTTCGCCGTGCATGGATTCGTTGATGCTCTTTTGCGGCTTAAACCTGCGGAACGCGCGCATTTCCCGCAGGAAATCTTCAGCCAGCTTTGTGTAGTCCATTAAAGCGCCTTCTTTCGTTTATAGTTAACATCATTAATAGTATACTATGTTCTTAATTAACTTCAAGAACTTTAGTGTGTCAATGATGGAATCAAAATGACATATTGTGTCATTGATGTGTCGCCGTAAGTAGCATACGCGAGAGATCACACATATTATTTAATGTGGCTAGCCCCGCTTAAACATAGTCCGCGAAGCACGAATAAAGCTTTGTAACAAAGCGGCAGCCACGCCGTTTTTTATGTATTGGATAACTAATAGTTAGAACTATCATTAACTTGGAGAGAAAACATATGGCGACAATATCGGGACGACTGGTATACGACAGCAATAGAACCTTTGATGGAAACGGCGCGGGGATGGCGGGCGTCCCGATTGTTTTGCAAAGCCCCTCCGGCGGCAAAGCCGTCGCCGTCAATACCGACGGCAACGGAAACTACGCCTTCACTGACGTTCCCGACGGTAATTACCAAGTGGTTGAAAAGGCCGACCTGACCCCAAAGCCGTCGGCGACCGGCAGTGCGAGCTGGGGTTCGGCCACAACGCAGTCTACGATCACCACCGGCGGCGTAACGCCGCTTATCAACGCGGATACGAATCAGCCGAACAGGGCTGTGTGGAACTCCGGAATAAAGTCCGGCTCAAACGCCATAGACGGCGTAGGCGCGACCACCCTGAATATCTCCGTTTCCGGCGACAACGTAAGCAATCAAACGACGAACGACTCAAGGAATATCATCAGCAACGGCCCCGTCATCTATACGCCGCTTTCCATTGGCGACTCCGCGAACTATACGCAAAACTTATTAACCTCGCTCGGCGAAAACGGCAGCTTCGGCACATATCCGCAAGGCACGCCGGCTTCAAAAAACGAAAAAAGCGATCCGTTTCCGATCAACGACGAATCCAACCCGGCGGTCAGGTATACAAAATATGACAGGACTGTCGCCGAAGGCTACTATGCCGTCCAAAACGCGAGAGTCGCGGCCGCGAGCATGTGGAATATGTCGGGCCATACCACGGGCAACGAAATGGACCGCTTCGTCCTCGTGAACAACGAAAACGCGGGCCGTCCAATCCTCTCGAAAACTGTGACGGAGGGCGTAGCCCCGAACACCAGATACTTGCTCAGCGGCTGGTTCGCGAACGTTACGAAAACCCCCAGAATGTCTACGCCTCCGAAATTCAGGATGACGGCGATCAGCAATAACAATGACGGCAGTACCACGGAGTTGTTTAACAGCGACGCGCCGACGATGACCATGCGCACAGATATGCCCGAATGGAGGCAATTCGGCGACTTTATTCAAACGGGGCCCAATACGCAGTCCGTAACNNACGATTTCACCATCGACGATATAGGGCTATGGAGCGTGCCGAACGCAAAAGCGGACGTCAGGACGGAAAAGACCTCCGATAAGGCGAATTATTCGCCGGGCGACCCTATTACCTATACGATAACCGTGATTAACGACGGCCCCTCGGCGGCAAAAGCGCCGATTGTTACAGATGCTGTCCCGGCGGGCGTAGAAAACGCGCAGTATAGCATAGACGGCGGCCCAAGCGCGCCTTGGCCCGGCAGCACGACGCTTGCCGACATCCCAAATGGGCAGCGCAAAGTCATTACCATCACAGGCAAGATTGCGGCGAACGCAACGGGGAGCCTATCCAATACGGCGACCACTCGGACGCCAACGCCCAATAAAAACGGCGGCGAGAACGTTTCTTCCGCTACTGCCGACGCCGCAATCAAGGTTTCGACGGATTTTACTATCACCAAGACCTCGAATAAGCTGGAGTACTTACGCGGCGAGGATATTACCTTCACCATAACGGCAACCAATACGGGCAAGGTGCAAGCCCAAGCCGTAAGCATTTGGGACGACATCCCATCCTACATCCTGAACCCGAAATACACCACTAATAAAGACGCGACCCAAAAAGACTGGACGGGGAGGGTAGACTTCGGCAATCTTGACCCCGGACAGAGCGTAACAGCCACGATCACGGGCAAGGTCGGCCCAACGGCTCCGGGAATACTCCGCAACAATGGCGCAGTTACCAGCTCTACGCCGAATCAGGAGGGCAAGCAAACCTATGTCGTTACGGATACCAGCAAGCAGCCCGGCGGCGACCCCAAGGTCATCGATACGGCGAACCTTGTCATAGCAAAAACGTCCAGTGCGACAACGGTGAGAAACGGCGAATCGTTTACCTATACGATAACTGTCAACAACAACGGCCCTTCGGCGGCAAAAGCGCCGGTGGTAGCAGATTCCGTCCCGCAAGCGGTTGAGAATCCCAGGTATAGCCTGGATAACGGCGTGACATGGAGCGCATGGCCGGGCAGCGTCGCTCTTCCGGATATGCCAAACGGCACTGTGGCGACCATACTGATCCGGGGGAACATCGCGGCCGGCGCGACGGGAAGCTTTAATAATACCGCAACCGTAAACAGCCCGACTTTGAACCCAAATCCGGGCACTACAACGGCCAAAACACCCGATACGGCGATACTTCCGCCGCCGCCTCCTCCAGCCGTGGCAAAGCTGACGCTCACAAAGAAAGCGGATAAAGTAACAGCTTTGCCTGGCGAGACGGTTACGTTTGTTATCAGCGCGATAAACGGCGGCCCGGCGGTAGTCAAAACACCCACTATCACCGATTCCGTACCGGCGGTGGTGGAACAAACGCAATATAGCGTTGATAACGGCGCGACATGGGCAGCGTGGCCCGGTTCTCTCGTCCTCCCCGATCTGGCGGTGAACTCGACGGCCATGATAATGATAAAGGGTCAGATACGGCCGGGCGCGACGGGCAGCATTATCAACAGCGCGGCAGTCGCCACCCCGACGCAGACTACTCCCGACAGCGTGCCTAACGGAACCGCAAAGATAGATATTATCGATACGGCGGACGTGAAGACGGAAAAGACCGCCGATAAAGCGGCCTACCTCCCAGGCGACCCGATCACCTACACGGTCACCGTCACAAACAACGGCCCCGCCGCGGCAAA
>DBDD01000199.1:9908-10205 GCA_002293365.1 Christensenella sp. UBA941
AGCGGCAGAGTCAGCGCGACATCTACGGGTAACCTGAACAACACCGTTACCGTAAGGACGCAAACGCCCAACAAGACCGGGGGCGAGAATGTGACCACCGCCACCACTACGCCCAACGTCAGCGACACGGCGGACGTCAAAACGGAAAAGACCTCCGACAAGACGAGCTACCTTCCCGGCGAGCCAATCACGTATACGATCACCATAACCAACAACGGCCCCGCCGCGGCAAAGACACCGACGGTCAGCGATACACTGCCCAGCAGTGTACAGAGCGCGCAGTTCAGCGTGGACGGC
>DBDD01000079.1 GCA_002293365.1 Christensenella sp. UBA941
CTCATTTGATGTTCAGTAATTTTTTTTTTTAAATTGTACCGTTTATCAGATAATGTGGAAAAATACGCCCCCGATACGCCGGATGGGCTTTTCATTTCGCCGCGCGCGCGGAATTTGGCGGAAAAGCTGGGCCTAAACCCGAAGGCGGCAAAGCCGACCGGCCCGAATGGCCGCGTTATCGAGCGCGATATACAGGCGTTGGCGGCAAGCGGCCTGGGCGCAATTGAACCGGATGTTATCGCACTCTCAGCGGCGCAAAGCGTACAAGCCTCGTCTGGAAGCCCGGCCGCGACAAAAGCGGCCGAAACGGCGCTCTATACAGACGTGCCGCTATCGGGCGTGCGCAGGGCCATCGCGAAGTCTATGTCCGCGTCGCTGACGAATATTCCACAGCTTACGCACAATCTCTCCTTCGACGCTACGAACATCTTAGCCTACCGCGCTCTTTTAAAGGAAAAAGGCGAGGCTATGGGCCTCTCCGGCGTAACGCTCGGCGATATAGTGCTTTACGCTGTATCGAGGCCGCTGCTAAATTATCCGGACTTGAACGCGCACTACCTCGATACGGGCATACGGCAGTTCAAGGCAGTGAACCTGGCGTTCGCGTGCGATACGCCGCGCGGGCTGCTGGTGCCGACGATCTTCGGCGCAAACAATATGTCGCTTAAGGCGATTTCCGAAGCCGTGAAGAATCTCGCCGCACAGGCGCAGACGGGCAAGATCGCACCGGAGCTGCTTTCCGGCGCGTCCTTTACGGTTTCCAATCTCGGTTCCTTCGGCATCGAAAGCTTTACGCCGGTCATCAATCCGCCGCAAACGGGCATTTTGGGCGTGAATACGCTTACAGACCGCGTACGCAAGAAGAAAGACGGCTCGATAGAAATCTACAAGGCGATGGGGCTCTCGCTGACGTACGACCACCGCGCCGTGGACGGCGCGCCCGCATCGCGATTCTTACAGGAGCTGAAGAATAATCTTGAGAATTTCTCGATGATGTTAGCGAATTAGTAGTTAGAAATTAGAAAATAGAAATTAGTAGCCGGTTACGGGTCTAGCTTTTGGGGTGGTTCCGCCAGCAGGCGAAAGCGAAATCCTATTTTGGGAGGATAACAAATGCTCTACGATTTATTGATAATCGGCGGCGGGCCCGCCGGATACGTCGGGGCGGAGCGCGCGGCGCATGCGGGGCTCAAGACGCTCTTGATCGAAAAGCGGAAGCTCGGCGGCGTCTGCCTGAACGAGGGCTGCATCCCGACGAAGGCGCTGCTTTATTCCGCGAAGATGTGCGATAACGCCAAGCACGCCGCGAAATACGGCGTTTCGGCGGATAACGTAAAGCTCGACCACGCCGCCGCCATGAAGCGCAAGGACAAGGTCGTGCGTACGCTCGTCGCGGGCGTACAGGCGAGCGTTAAAGGCTCTGGCGCTACGGTAGTAGAAGGCGAGGCGAAAATCCTCGGGCGTGGAGAAAACGGCTATAAAGTTCAGGCCGGGGAAGAAGTATACGAGGCCAAGCGCTTGCTTATATGCGCGGGCTCCGAGGCGGCCATGCCGCCCATCGACGGGCTGGCCGATTCTTTCGCGGGCGGCTTTGCTATGACGAACCGCGAGATTCTGGCGATGAACGAGGTTCCGGAGAAGCTGGCCGTCATAGGCGGCGGCGTTATCGGCCTCGAAATGGCCTCCTACTTCGCTTCGGCGGGAAGCGAGGTTACCGTAGTCGAGATGTTGAATCAGGTCGGCGGGCCTATAGATGCCGAGATAGCGGGACTTTTGCAAAAGAATCTCGCGAAAAAGGGCATCGAGTTCGTGCTGGGCGCGCGCGTAACGGCCATAAAGAACGGCGAAATCGTCTATTCGCTAAACGGCAAGGAAGAAACGCTAAAGGCCGACAAGGCGCTCGTCTCCATCGGGCGCAGGCCGAGTACGGATAATCTTGGCCTAGAATCCATCGGCGTCATGCTGGAGCGCGGCGCGATAGTTACGGACGAGACGCTGCGCACGAATATTCCTGGCGTCTATGCGGCGGGGGATATAAACGGCAAGTCCATGCTCGCGCACACGGCTTCGCGCGAAGCCGAAGTCGCCGTAAACCACATGCTCGGCCTGAAAGACAAGATGAGCTACGCCGCCATCCCGGGCGTTATATACACAAACCCGGAGGTCGGCACAGTCGGCGAAACGCTTGAGGGCGCGAAAGCGAAGGGCGTCGACGCCAAGGAAGTTAAGCTGACTATGAAATACTCGGGCCGCTACGTCGCCGAAAACGAGGGCGGCGACGGTATCTGCAAGCTCGTTTTCGACAAAGCGCGCGAAACCATAATCGGCGCGCACATCATCTCGAACTACGCGTCCGAGTTCATAATCTCGGCGGGGATGATGGTCGAAAAGAGCATGCGCGTGGACGACATAAAGCGCTTCGTATTCCCGCATCCGACCGTGTGCGAGATCATACGCGAAGGCGTATTTCAATATTAAATCTAAACAAAGGAGCTGCAACAAATGCCAAGAAGCCAATACGTCGATCCGGCCAAAATGCGTTCGCCGGGAGAAATAGCGTTTAAGCCGATCCCCGTCTGCGTCTACCAGAAGCAGGTGAAGGATGAGAAGGACAATTTCTCGAAGAAGGATTTATTAAACATCTACCGTGATATGTGCGTCGTACGCGAGTTCGAGACGATGCTCCAGCTAATCAAGACCACCGGCGAATACGCGGGCAAGGCGTACGAGCATCCCGGCCCGGCGCATCTCGGTATCGGTCAGGAGGCGGCCTACGTCGGCCAGGCGTATACGCTCGATATAGACGACTTCGTGTTCGGCTCGCACCGCAGCCACGGCGAAATTTTGGCCAAGGGTCTGCGCTCCGTCGAGATTTTACCGGAGGACGAGCTCGAAAAGGTCATGAAGGAGTTCTTCGGCGGCAGCACGCTGAAAGTCGTGGACAAAGGTCAAGCGACGCGTCAAAAGGCGCTGGAATTCCTGATTTACGGTACGCTCGCGGAAATCTTCGCGCGGGAGACGGGCTTCAATAAGGGTCTCGGCGGCTCGATGCACGCGTTCTTTACGCCGTTTGGCATCTACCCGAACAACGCCATCGTCGGCGGCAGCGGGGATATCTCCGTTGGCGCGGCGATGTACAAGAAGATCAACCTGAAAAAGG